>DPSI01000321.1:0-642 GCA_003527165.1 Pseudomonas sp. | reverse complement strand
CATCCCGGCCGGGATGCGGCGGCTCCATTAGTGACAATCAGGACTAGAGCGGATAAAAAAGCGCCCCGAAACCAGTCGGGGCGTTTGGCTTTTTAACGAAAACCGCGCAGTTGCTCAGGAACCCGCGGCTACGACGCTCGCCGGGCTGGGCATGGCCTGCGCGCGCTGGCGCAGCTGGCCTTTCAGGATTTTCCCGGTTGCGGTGGCGGGCAACGCGTCGACCAGAACGAGCTGGCAAGGCCGCTTATAGGGCGCCAGGCGCTCGGCAGCGAAGCTCAGCAGCTCGGCTTCGCTCACGGTGGCGCCCGCAGCGCACTGCACGAACGCGACAACTTCCTCGTTACCGGGGATCTGTCGCCCCACCACTGCGGATAACGTGACCTGGGGGTGCGCGTTGAGCACCGCTTCGACATCCGGCGGATAAATATTGAAGCCTGACCGGATGATCAGCTCCTTGCTGCGTCCGACGATGAATAGCTCGCCGCGCTCATCGACGCGTGCGATATCACCGGTATTGAGCCAGCCCTGCTCGTCGAGGCAGGCACGCGTAGCCTCCGGCTGGCGAAAATAACCACGCATGATATTCGGTCCGCGGACCCACAGCTCGCCAGTCTCCGGCGCATCGGCATCTGCACTCTCCAG
>DPSI01000127.1:873-3952 GCA_003527165.1 Pseudomonas sp. | reverse complement strand
GGGAGACGCTGGAGCTTGGTGTCAACCGTTACGCTGAACCTTCGGCGGCGCAGGACGACGGGCTCTACCGGCTCGGCAGCTTCTCGATGTCCTTCGACGCTATCGACAACCCTCTCGAAGTGCGTTGGGTACTCGACGACGGCAGCGAACAGCAGACGGTATGGAACGACAGCCTGTTCGAGGACCTGATCCTCCCGGTGCAGACTGACAGCACGTTGAAAAGGCTCGGCGTGCGCGCCGCCGGCTCCGGTGCCCGCTTCGAGTGGCTGCGGGTACGGCCCGGCGAACGGCGCTTCTCGGTAGTGCGCACTCTCCACCGGGAAGGCGAGCCGAGGGCATTCTTCCACGAGATGAGGCTGACGCCACGCGGCAACTGCCTGCTCGTGGACATGGGAGCCGCCACGGGATGCTACCGCCGACACTAGGAACCCCGCCGCGCCAGCGCGCCGGACACGCAACGACAAGGATGAACCGTTAAAGATGTCTTTCAACCACTACTACCAGAGCGAACTCACCGCCCTGCGCCAGCTCGGCAAGCGTTTCGCCGAGCGCAGCCCGGCGCTGGCGCCGTTTCTCGGCCAGAGCGGGCGCGACCCGGATGTCGAACGGTTGTTGGAAGGTTTCGCCTTTCTCACCGGGCGTCTGCGGCAGAAGCTCGATGACGAGCTGCCAGAACTGACCCATTCGCTGATGCACCTGCTATGGCCAAACTACATGCGGCCGCTGCCGGCATTCAGCATGCTGCAGTTCGACCCGGTCAAGCGACCCGGCCCGGCGCTGATGGTGCCACGCAACACGCCGGTGGAATCCAGGCCCATCCAGGGCGTGACCTGCCGTTTTCGCACCGCCTATGCCACCGAGGTCCTGCCACTGGCCCTCGAAGGGCTGGATTATTCGGTCAAGGGCGGCGGAGCGCTGCTCAGCCTGCGGCTGCAGATGACCGCCGACGGCCACCTCGGCGAACTGAACCTCGAGCAGTTGCGTCTGCACCTGGCTGGCGAGCGCTATATCAGCCAGATGCTCTACCTGAGCCTGTTGCGTCACCTCGATGGCGTGCAGCTGGTCGCCCTGGATGCCGATGGCAAACCCTTCACCGACGGGTTCGGCGTCGCCCTGCCCGCGCTGCAGCTCGATCCGTCGAAGCTGGAGCCGGTGGGTTTTGCCGAGGACCAGGCGCTGATCCCCTACCCGCTCAACACCTTCCGGGGCTATCGCTACCTGCAGGAATACTTCGCCTTCCAGGAGAAATTCCTGTTCGTCGACATGCTCGGCCTCGATGCCATCAAGCGCCTGCCGCAGGAGGTGCTGGAGCAGGCCCGCGGTTTCGAGCTGCGCTTCGACATCCACAAGGCCGGCGTGCAGCGCATCCGCCCCACCCTGGACAACGTGCGCCTGTACTGCACGCCGGTGGTCAACCTGTTCGAGCACGATGCCATCCCGATTCGCCTGGACGGCAAGCAGGATCAGTACCTGCTACTGCCTTCGGAACTCGACAGCAGCCAGTGCGGCGTCTTCTCGGTCGACCGCGTCACCGGCTGGAAGCCCGGCGGCATGGGTTACGAGGAATACGTGCCGTTCGAATCCTTCGAGCACGACCCCAGCTTCGACGTCCCGGTGGCGCGTCCGCACTACAGCGTGCGCCAGCAACCCTCGATGCTCGGCGATGGCCTGGAGACCTACCTCAGCTTCGGCCTGCGCAACCTCGATCAACACGAGACGCTGTCCATCGAGCTGACCTGCACCAACCAGAACCTGCCGCGCCAGCTGCGCCTGGGCGACATCTGCCTGCCCAGCGAAGACACGCCGGAGTTCCTGAACTTTCGCAACATCAGCGCCGTGACACCGAGCTACGCACCTCCGCTGCACCGCGACTTCCTCTGGAAGCTGATCAGCAACATGTCGCTCAACTACCTGTCACTGGCGAACGTCGAGGCGCTCAAGGTAATCCTCGAGACCTACGACCTGCCGCGCTACTACGACCAGCACGCGGAAAAGGTCAGCAAGCGCCTGCTCGGCGGGCTCAAGGAAATCGGCCACAAGCACGTCGACCGCTTGCACCGCGGCCTGCCGGTGCGCGGCGTGCGCACCGAGCTGGTGATGGACCCCGACGGCTACCTGGGCGAGGGAGACCTGTTCCTCTTCGCCTCGATACTCAATGAATTCTTTGCGCTGTACGCCAGCCTCAACTCGTATCACGAGCTGCGCGTCAGGAGCACATAGGGAGAGGTGTACCAATGGACGCCGCGTATGGGGCAACAGCCCCTGCTCTGAACCGGATCAGCCGGGGCATCCGCGAGTACAGCCTGTTCCAGGGTGTGCTGCTGGTGATGGACCGCCTGAAGACCGCACACCCAGATCTGGACGAGGAATCGCTGTACGAGCACCTAGAGTTCCAGGCCAACCCGAGCCTGGGTTTTCCCGGCAGCGACATCGATCGTGCGGAGTTCTTCGAGGAGCAAGGCCAGCTGCGCGCGCGCCTGCGCATCAACCTGGTGAGTCTGTTCGGCGCCGGCTCTCCCCTGCCGGCGTTCTATAGCGAGCAGGCGCTGGGTGACAGCGCGGACGGCAACCCGACGCGCGAATTCCTGGACCTGTTCAATAACCGACTGCAGCGCCTGATGCTGCCGATCTGGCAAAAGTACCGCTACCGCGCGCGCTTCTCCAGCGGCGCGCGCGACCCGCTGTCCGAGCAACTGTTTGCCCTGATCGGGCTGGGTGGCGAGCAGATCCGCGCCGCCTCGGAACTGAACTGGAAGCGGCTGCTGCCCTACCTCGGCCTGCTCAGCCTGCGGGCGCATTCGGCGGCGCTGATCGAGTCGGTGCTGCGCTACTACTTCAAGCACGCCGACCTGCGCATCGAGCAGTGCCTGGAGCGGCAGGTCGAGATCCTCGCCGAGCAGCAGAACCGCCTCGGCCACGCCAACAGCCAGCTCGGCGAGAGCCTGGTGCTGGGCGAGCGCGTACGCGACCGCGGCGGCAAATTCCGTATCCACATCCGCCAGCTGAGCTGGGAGCGTTTCCACGAATTCCTGCCGGTGGGCAGCGGTTACCAGCCGTTGTGCGCCCTGGTCCGCTTCAA
>DPSI01000127.1:0-731 GCA_003527165.1 Pseudomonas sp. | reverse complement strand
CACCCTGCGCGACCCGCTCGACTACGACATAAGCCTGGAGCTGCGTCGCGATGACATCCGCGACCTGCGTATCGGCGCCGAAAACCCCTGCCGCCTCGGCTGGACCAGCTGGCTCGGCAGCGAACACGCCGACGCCAGGGTCACCCTAGGCAGCCAAACTCATTAAGGAAGATGAAGATGATCAACGTAGACCTCCAACAGCTGGTTCAGGCGCTCGATGCCGAGACCAAGCGCGACCTGGAAGCCGCCGCCGAGCGCTGCGTGGTACGAGGCGGCAGCAAAATCCTGGTCGAAGACCTGCTGCTGGGCCTGCTGGAGCGCCCGGAAGGCCTGCTGATGCGGGCCCTGCAGGACGCCGACGTCGAACCCGGCACGCTCGCCCAGGCGCTACAGCCACGCGGCGAGCACAGCGAGTCGCGCAACCCGGTGTTTTCGGCGGAGCTGGTCCAGTGGCTGCAGGACGCCCTGCTGGTCGGCAATCTCGAACTCGGTCAAAGCCAGATCGATCAGGCGGCGCTGATCCTGGCCTTGCTGCGCAACCCCATGCGCTACGCCGGCAGCCATTACCAGCCGCTGCTGGCGCGCCTGAACGCCGAGCGCCTGCGCGAGTTCGCCCTGGCGCAGCAGCCGCAGTCCGCGCCGGGCAAGGCGGCGCCTGCGGGCGAGTCGAATCTCGCGCGATTCACCTACAACTTCACCCAGCAGGCACGCGACGGCAAGCTCGACCCGGT
>DPSI01000129.1 GCA_003527165.1 Pseudomonas sp. | reverse complement strand
TCTCGACGGTGACCGGGTCGGAGTCGAGGCTGACCAGGCGCCAGCCCTTGTCTCGTAGATGGTCATAGGCGGCGCGACCGGTGCGGCCCATGCCCATGATCAGGATTTGCGCGTCCCCCAGCGATACCGGCTGCTCGTCGGGATGCCGCGTGTTGCGTTCGAGCGGAATCAGCCGCTTGGCCAGCCGGTCGTAGAGCGGATGAGAGATCCGATTGAGCTGTGCGGAGATGACGAACGACAACGCCACAGTGATGGCTAGCGGCGTGAGCCATTGCGGCAGTACCACGCTGGCGACGATCAGGCCGAATTCGCTGTAATTGGTCAGGCTCGACGCGCTGAGGAAGGCGCTGCGCGCGCGCAGACGGAACAGCAGGAAAAGAAAGAAGAACAGTGCGCCCTTGAGTGGCAAGAGCACCGCTATCGCCGCGGCGAAGAGCATGGCGCTCGTATCCGGCAGACCGCCAATGCCGATCTGCAGAAAAAAGCCGACGAGGAAGATTTCCTTGATTGCCCACAGCGAGTTGGACAGCTCGGTGGCACGCTTGTGCTTGGCCAGCATGGCGCCGAAGGCCAGCGCGCCCAGTTCCGAACTGAGCCCTACGTACTCGAAGCCGAGACCGCCGACCACCAGCGCCAGGGTCAGGCCCAGCAGCACCATCAATTCTTCGTGACCGCTGTGATCGAGCAGGCGGAACAGCAGCGGGCGCAACAGTGGCAGGCCGAGCACCAGTAGCGCCCAGGCCGACGGTATCTTACCGCTGGCCACGCTCATCACCACCAGTGCGATCAGGTCCTGGATGATCAGCACGCCGATGGCGACTCGGCCATGAAAGGCGCGCAGCTCGCGCTTGCCTTCCAGCACCTTGGCGGCCAATACGGTACTGGAGAACGACAGCGCGATGGCCAGCAGCAGACTCTCGCGCCAGCTGGTATCGAAGAAAAGCAGGATGGCTGGCAGGACCAGGACGCTGGAGATCAAGAAATGCAGCAGGCCGCCGCCGATGACCTCGCGGCGCAGCAGATTGCTCAGCTTGAGCTTGAGGCCGACGGTGAACAGCAGCAGCAACACGCCGAGATGGGCGAGGTGCGCGAGAATTTCGCTGTCCTGCGGGCCGACGCCGAAGTGATCGCCGAAGCCGGCCAGGGCGAAGCCGGCACCCAGGTAGCCGATCAGTGGCGGCAGCCCGATCGAGCGCGCCGCGAGGCCTAGGATGAACGCGAAGGCGATCCAGGTTGCTTCAATCATCTCAAGGTTCTCGGGGCAGGCGGGCCTGGCATTTTAGCGGTGGCGGACGACTTGTCGAGGTTCCGCTGACGGTATACGACAAAACCCGCACGAGGCGGGTTTTGTCGAGGGGCGCAGCGGTTGCGCTACCGATTTGCGCCGCGTTCCGTCGCGACCTGTTCCGCTGTTTCAGTGTTGAGCCGCACCGGTCAGCAGATTGCGCTCCGGCCCGCCGAGCACGTTGAACAACAGATTCAGAGTCACCGCGCTGAGGGTTGCGACAGCGATGCCGCTGTGGGTGATGGGCTCCATCCAGTGCGGCAGCTGCGCGAAGAACTCGGGACGGACCACCGGCACCATCCCCAGACCGATGCTCACCGCAACCAGTAGCTGGTTGCGACGATCACCAATATCCGCCTCCTGCAGAATCTTGATACCGGTGGCGGCAACCATGCCGAACATGGCGATGCCGGCACCGCCCAGCACCGCGGCGGGAATCGAAGCGACCATGAAAGCGGCTTTCGGTAGCAGGCTCAGGCTGATCAGGAACAGGCCGGCGATGGCGGTGACGTAGCGGCTGCGCACGCCAGTCATCTGTACCAGACCGATGTTTTGGGCGAACGAGGAGTGGGTGAAGGTGTTCATGAAACCGGCGAAGAAGGTCGCCCCGGCGTCACACAGCAGACCGCGGCGCAGCTGCTTGGGATCGACTTCTTGGCCAGTGATCTTACCCAGCGCGAGGAACATCCCGGCGGACTCGACAAAGATGATCACCACCACCAGACACATCGACAGGATCGGTGCGAGCAGGAACTGCGGCGCCCCGAAGTGATTGGGCGTAACTACCTGGAACGTCGGCGCGGCGTTGATTCCTGACAGGTCGACCATGCCCAGACTGCCAGCCAGCACGTAACCCAGTGCCATGCCGATCAGTACCGAGACGTTGACCCAGAAACCGCGCATGAACTGGTTGATCAGCAGGATCACGGCCAGCACAGCCGCTGCCACGCCCAGGTAGGGCAGGGCACCGAACTGGCCGGTGCCGCTGCCGCCGCCGGCCCAGTTCACCGCGACCGGGAACAGCGAGAGGCCGATGGCAGTGATCACCGTGCCGGTCACCAGTGGCGGGAACAGCCGGACAATCTTGCAGACGAACGGCGCGATCAACAGGCCGAAGAAGCCGGCCGCAATAGTCGCGCCGAAAATTCCGGTCATGCCCACGCCCGGCATGCCGGCCATCACCACCATGCTGCTGACCGCGGCGAAGCTGGCGCCCATCATCACCGGCATGCGGATACCGGCCGGGCCGATGCCCATGGACTGAACGACTGTAGCGATACCCGCTACCAGCAAGTCGGCATTGATCAGGAAGGCGATCTCCTCGCGAGAAAGACCGGCCGCCTGGCCGACGATCAGCGGTACGGCAACGGCTCCGCCATACATCAACAGCACGTGTTGAAAACTCACCAGCAGCATTTGCAGCAGGGGCAGTCGCTTTTCTGTAACTGGCGCGGTTTCCCGCTCGGTCACATCGTTCATGCAAAACACCTCGGACGCTTTTGTTATTGGATGGTCGCGGTGACCCCGCTGAACGTGCGGGGCCGGGTACTCGAGCTAGGGTTCTGGTTTGGGTAGAGCCCTTATAAAGGATGTCGTGGCAGTCCCTCGGCTGGTGAGTGGATGGGGTGTGACGAATGGGCAAAAAAAAGCCGCGCTCGAAGGCGCGGCCGGTGCGCGGCGATCAGTCGATCGACGCGCCCTTGTCGATCCAGGCACCGAGCAGATCGCGCTCTTCCTGGGTCATCTTGGTCATGTTGCCCAGCGGCATGATCTGGCTGGCTACGGCCTGCGCATGAATCTTCGCCGCCTGTTGCTGAATCTGTTGCGGGGTGTCGAACATCACGCCTGCCGGGGCAGCACTGAACAGCGGGCTGCTCGGTTGGGACGAATGGCAGGACGTGCAGCGTTCGTGGATCACACTGCTCACCTTGGCGAACTCGGCATTGCCAGCTTCGGGTTCGGCTTTGGCCTGTGCATCGTTTGGCGCGGCAGCGCTCTGCTGAGCGGCCTTGCTCGCTTGTTCAGGAGAAGTGGGGGCCAGGTTCGGCGCGGCCGGCTGACGGTTAGGCGCGGTGACAAACGCCAGACAGATCATACCCACTGCGGCAGCCGGCAACGCCCAGGCGAAGCGGTTGCTGTCGTGGCGAGTGTTGAAGTAGTGACGCACCAGCACCGCCAGCACCGAGATACCGGCAAGGATCAGCCAGTTGTACTGGCTGCCGTAGGTGCTCGGGAAATGGTTGCTGATCATGATGAACAGCACCGGCAGGGTGAAGTAGTTGTTGTGCCGCGAACGCAGCAGGCCCTTGGCCGGCAGCAAAGGGTCCGGCGTGCGGTTCTGCTCGATGGCCGCGACCAGCGCGCGTTGTGCCGGCATGATGATGCGGAATACGTTGCCGACCATGATGGTGCCGATCAGCGCACCGGTATGGATGTACGCCGCGCGACCGCTGAAGACCTGCGAATAGGCCCAGGCGGCGAAAATCACCAGGACGAACAGGATCAGGCCGAGCAGCGCCGGCTTCTTGCCCAGTGGCGAGTCGCAGAGCAGGTCATAGATGAACCAGCCGTCAGCGGCTCAAAG
>DPSI01000166.1 GCA_003527165.1 Pseudomonas sp. | reverse complement strand
GCGGTCCGCCGGACATTGGTTGCATGAAGTTCGAGGGTGCTGATCGGTTGATCGAGGATGGCCTGGACGGCAGCTATCACGAAATCTGGCAACGCGTACCCGAATCACAGGGGACCAACTGGGGCCTGTGGCTGCGTTCGGCAGATGAACCGGAGCGCCAGGCCTGTCTGCTGGTCGCCGGAGATTATTTCATGTTCGTGGCCGACAGACCGACGGCGCTGAATGCCGATGGCGGTCACCTGCGTGATCAGCTCGCCCGTGCGATGCCGGCCCAGCGCCTGGACCTGCTCGCCTGCGAGATTTCCTTCGGCCGCCAGCGCAACGGCGCGACCCCCTGGATGATCAGCCATTCGACGTTGCCGGGGTGCGTGGGCGACAGCCTGCTGCCGAGCTACTGGAACTTCAGCCAGCCCGCCGGCATTCCCGAGGCAGACCTGGCGCGCATCGGCCGCTTCCCGCCCGCGCTCGGTTGGGTCAGCGTCGCGAATCCGATTTCAGCCATTGCACAGGAGGTGGTTGCATGACGGCCCACATGTCTCTTGCTTCGTCCGCTTCGCTGAAGCAGACCGCCGCCAAAGAAACGAAACCGGCCGATACTGCTCGCCCCGCAGCGCCCGCCAAGGCGCGGCGAGCCCGCTGGTGGACCATTCGCGGCGATCTACCGAGAGCCACCGTCTGGGTACTGGCTGCGGCCGGTCTGGTTTCGCCCTTCATCCTCTGGTGGGCCTATACCGCGCTGGGACTGGCCGATCCGATGTTCATGCCCAGCCCAGGCGCCGTGCTTGAGCGGCTCGGGCGCTGGTGGACCAGCGAAGGCCTGCTCACCGACATCGGCATCAGCGTCTGGCGGGTCATGGCCGGTTTCGGCGCCTCGGCCCTGCTGGCACTGCCGCTGGGGCTGTACATCGGCACCTATCGCCCGGTGCAAGCCGTTCTCGAACCGCTGACTGACTTCATCCGTTACATGCCGGCGGTGGCTTTCATTCCGCTGGTGATGCTGTGGGTCGGCATCGACGAAGGCTCGAAGGTGCTGATCATCTTCATCGGCACCTTCTTCCAGATGGTGCTGATGGTGGCCGAGGACGTGCGCCGCGTCCCCATGACACAGATCGAGGCGGCGCAGACCATGGGCGCCAGCCGCAGCGAGATCGTCAAGCTGGTGATCCTGCCATCGGCGCGCCCGGCGATTCTCGACACCCTGCGCATCACCTGCGGCTGGGCCTGGACTTACCTGGTCGTTGCCGAGCTGGTTGCCGCCAATTCGGGCCTCGGCTACGCCATCCTCAAGGCCCAGCGCTACATGCATACCGACAAGATTTTCGCCGGCATCCTGCTTATCGGCCTGATCGGCCTGCTCACCGATCAGGCCTTCCGCTGGCTCTCACGCCGCGCCTTTCCGTGGAGGAAACAAGCATGACCGATGCCAAGATCCGCATTCAGCAGGTGGGCAAAACCTTCGTCAGCGACACGCGTGAAGTCGAGGCGCTGCAGTCGGTCAGCCTGGATGTCCGCCCCAACGAATTCATTACCTTCGTCGGCGCCTCGGGCTGCGGCAAATCCACCCTGCTGCGCATCATCGCCGGGCTGGAGACGCTGAGCCGGGGGGAAGTCCTGCTCGATGGCCAATCCATAGACGGCCCCGGTGTCGACCGCGCCATGGTCTTCCAGCACTACAGCCTCTACCCCTGGCTGACGGTGATGAAGAACATCAAGTTCTGCCGCCAGCTCAAAGTCATCTCCGACACCGTGCGCGGCGATGGCGATGTGGAAACCGCCAGCGGCCGCGCCGACGCGCTGCTCAGCCTGATGGGTCTGACGAACTTCGCCGATGCCTATCCGAGCCAGCTCTCCGGCGGCATGCAGCAGCGGGTGGCGATTGCCCGCGCGCTGATGCCCAAGCCCGCCACGCTGCTGATGGACGAACCCTTCGGCGCCCTGGACGCGCAGACCCGTGAGGTGATGCACGACCTGATCCGCCACGTGCACAAGCTGGAGAAAACCACAATTCTGTTCGTCACCCACGACGTCGAAGAAGCCATCTACCTCGGCGGCCGCGTCGTGCTGATGGCGCCGCGGCCGGGGCGCATCGATTCGATCTATGACGTACCGCTGCCGGCGCAGCGTAATCAAGACATGAAGCTGTCCTCTGAATTCACGGCGTTGAAACGCGAGATTCTCGGGCGCATTCGCGAAACCTCAGGCATGCAGACGGACCTCGAACAGCTGGCCAAACTGGCTGCCATCGCCGGTTGAAGGTCCAATTCGCGGGCCACGCAGGCACGGGACTCACATCAGGCTGACGCGGCCCGATCGGCGAATCCAAACCCAGGGAGCCGAAACCATCGGAGCGCAGCGGCCATGATCGCTGCCCCTCACACCGATAGATGCCATCTGCCCTTCGTCACATGATGTCGGGCCAAGGGCTGTGGGCGGCTTTTTCTTCAGCCATCTCTGCAGGCGAAGCGGCTGCGATGGGCAGGTCGCGATCTCTCTCCTCGACCGTCAGCGCGGCATCATCCGCACGCCGGATAATTCCGTCAGTGGCCCCGGCCGGCCCAGGTGGTATCCCTGCACATAATCGACCCCAATGCTCTGCAGGCACTCGAGTATGGCCGCCGACTCGACGAACTCCGCCACCGTCTGCAGGCCCATCTCGTGACCGATGCTGTTGATCGACACCACCATGGCCCGGGCGATGGGGTCGTGCTCGATGTCCCGAACGAAACTGCCGTCGATCTTCAGGTAATCCACCGGCAAGGTTTTCAGATAGCCGAAAGACGACAGGCCCGAGCCAAAGTCGTCCAGCGCGAAGCTGCAACCCACCGCCTTGAGACGTTCCATGAATGTCATGGCACGACTGAGGTTGGCGATCGCGGCTGTTTCGGTGATTTCGAAACAGAGGCAATCGGCCGGAATCCGATGGCGCTCGATGGCGGACAGAACGAATTCGAGAAAGCTTTCTTCGCCCAGTGAGGTCGCGGACAGGTTGATCGAGTAATGCCCGAGCGCCCTGTCGGGATGGCGACACAGATCACCGACCCATGCGAGGAAATTGCCTACCACCCAGCGATCCACCGCGGGCGCCAGATCATAGCGCTCGGCAGCCGGCATAAAGGCGCCCGGCGGGATCACGCTGCCATCCTCACCCTGCATACGCACCAGGACCTCATAGCGCTGCAAGCCGTCATCGCCTGACGCGGGAACGATGGGC
>DPSI01000167.1:1678-7526 GCA_003527165.1 Pseudomonas sp. | reverse complement strand
CTGCCTGACAGCGCTCCAGAGGGGTCATGGCGGGGTCTGCCTAGTGAAACGGGGCCGACACTTTAGCCGCGCCCTCGGTGATGGGCAATTTACGCAGGTCGTTCAAGCGCTTGAGCCTCGAGTGGTATCAGGGGATCAGCAGGGCCCCGCCAGCAACAGCATCGGCGAATCCCTGCGGGATGATTACACGGCGAGTGTCGCCAATGCCTGACGCAGGCGCAGCATGGCGGCTTCCAGCGCCTCTTCATCGGCGTAGCCGGGGCTGTCAGCGATACATTCGCCGTCCAGCCACAAGGTGAATTGATTGTCTTCGTCTGCCCGCAATTCCAGCGCGTTTACACCCTGAGCAATCAGGCGCTGGCTGATCACGCCTATCGCCTTGGGATCGCTGAACGGGCGTGACAACAACAACTCTTCGCCATCGGCAGCGAAAAAGCGGAAGCGGAAGCTGCCGTCGTTTTCACGAAAACTGGCGAAACGCGCAGCCTTGCCGCCTTTCTTCTTGACCGGCGTGGCGTTTGCCACCTCGCTACGAAAATTGCGCAGCCCGACCGCCTCACGCAGCTCGCCGAGGAACGGCGTAGCGACCTTGCGCGCCTTGGCGGCACCCGCCTGCAGGATGTCTTCCAGATCACCGGGACGCTGCATCAATGCGTGGTAGCGTTCGCGCGCCTCGCCAAGTTCGTTGTCGAGCAGCTGGAACAGACGCGCTTTGGCCTCGCCCCAGGCCAGCCCGCCGACCAGCTCGGCGCGGAACTCGGCCAGTTGCGACGGCGTCGCGAAGGCCTGGTAAATCGTGAACAGGTGAGAGTCGTCCGGGTCTTTCGGTTCGCCCGGCAGCTTCGAGTCGGTGACGATGCGGGCGATGGTGCTCTTCAGCGCCTTGGCGCTGGCAAACAGGGGGATGGTGTTGTCGTAGCTCTTCGACATTTTGCGGCCGTCGAGGCCCGGCAAAGTCGCCACGCCTTCCTCGATCACCGCAGCCGGCAAGGTGAACAGCTCCTTGCCGTTGCCGAACAGGTGATTGAAGCGCTGGGCGATATCGCGTGCCATCTCCACATGCTGAATCTGATCACGCCCGACCGGTACCTTGTGAGCGTTGAACATCAGAATGTCCGCCGCCATCAGCACCGGATAGCTGAACAACCCCATGGTGATGCCGGCGTCAGGGTCCTCGCCCAGCTCGACGTTCCTGTCCACCGATGCCTTGTAGGCATGAGCGCGGTTCAGCAGGCCCTTGCCAGCGACGCAAGTCAACAGCCAGGTCAGCTCCGGGATTTCGGGGATATCGGATTGGCGATAAAAGGTCACCCGGTCCGCATCCAGCCCACAGGCCAACCAGGTGGCGGCGATCTCCAGACGCGACTGCTGGATACGCAACGGGTCGTCGCACTTGATCAACGCGTGGTAATCGGCGAGAAAATAAAAGGAGTCGGCATCGGCTTCCCGGCTGGCCATGATCGCCGGCCGGATGGCACCCGCGTAGTTGCCCAGATGGGGCGTGCCTGTGGTGGTGATACCGGTAAGGATTCGGGTTTTCATACGATTATCTCGATTCAGTCAGCGCAAGCGGCTAGCGGGCCGTTGAAAGGGCGCGGCTACGTAGGCCAGGTGGCACGACCCGCACAGCCGTCAGCTCGCTAGGCCAGCCGCGGCGCCACCAGCTCTTTCAGCTCCACCAGTTTGCCGTGGAAAAAGTGGCCGCATTCTGCCACTTTCAGCAGCTCGTAGGGACGCTGAAGCTCCGCGGAGAAGGCATGCACCGAGATCGGGTCGATCACTTCGTCATCATCCGGCTGGATGATGGTGAGGGCACAACGCTCGGCCAGCGGCTGATCCGCCAGTCGCGAAACTGCCGGCGCGACCATGAACAGTTTTTCCAGCGACTCTCCACGCGCCTCGACGCGCCCAGCCAGCGTCGCTGCAACGAAACCGCCAAAAGAAAACCCGAGTAAAGTCAGAGGCAGTTCAGGATGCTGTGCGCGCAACCACTTCAGCGCAGCCTCGGCATCGTCGACTTCGCCCGTGTTCATATCATGACTGCCAGCACTGCCGCCGACTCCGCGAAAGTTGAAGCGAAGCGTCACGTAGCCCGCATCACGGGCCGTGCGCTGCAGCGTCGAGACCACCTTGTTCAGCATGGTCCCGCCCTTGACTGGGTTGGGGTGACAGATCAATGCCAGTCCGCGCGCATCCGGTTGATCGAAGTACAAGCCTTCCAGCACGCCGGCCGGGCCTTCGATCGAGATAGGGTTTTCACGTTTCAAGAAAATAACTCCGTGACCTTGGGGCAAGTCGACTCGTCTCGCTTACATCGCCTGAGGCCGCTCGCATCGCTTCGCGGTATACAGGGCAGGTACGAGACGTTAACGTATCAGGCCGTGGGAAAACCACTGCATAAGGCGGTGCAGAACCCGGATCAGTTGCCTCTGGCCTGGTAGCCGCCCTGCCTGATCCCATCACATGGTTTTTTTCACGGCCTGCACTGCACGCCGTTTATATAGAGGAAGTACTCGTGGAACAGACCCTCGCGACCTGGTTGCTCCCAATCGTCGGCGTGATTGCCGGCATCGCTATTGGTTATTTGATCGCGCGAAACAGCGCGCCGAACAGCACACAGCGTCAGGTGGATGAACTGCAGGAGCGCTTCGACACCTATCAAAGCGAAGTGGTGACTCATTTCAATACGACGGCCAGCCTGTTGCGCAAGCTGACCAACAGTTATCAGGACATGCAGGACCACCTGTCCGAAGGCGCCGACAAACTCGCGCTCGACGAGCAGACCCGGCAGCGCCTGCTCGCCGCGCTGCACAGTGAGGAAAGCCACAGCCATCGGGAGCGCCTCAATTCTCCAACGTTCACCGAGCCGCCGAAGGATTACGCGCCCAAGGACGCCGACGTCCCCGGCACGTTGCACGAGAACTTTGGACTGAAAAGCAAGCATTGAGTCAGTCGGCGGCACTTCGGTGCCGCCTTGGTGCGTGCTCTATTGAGTCAGACGCATCGACAGATCGATTGCCCGGACATGCTTGGTCAGAGCGCCGATCGAAATGTAGTCCACGCCGGTTTCGGCAAATGCACGTAGCGTCTCATCATCTATCCCGCCCGACGCCTCCAGCTTCGCCCGCCCCGCCGCAATGCTTACCGCGGTACGCATGTCGGCCAGACTCAGTTCATCGAGCATCACCACATCGGCGCCAGCACGTAGCGCCTGCTCGAGCTCGTCAAGATTCTCCACTTCGACTTCTACCGGCTTGCCCGGCGCGATGCTATGAGCGGCCGCAACGGCTTGGGCGATGCCACCGCAGGCGGTGATATGGTTTTCCTTGATCAGGAAGGCATCGTACAGACCGATCCGATGGTTATGACAACCGCCACAAGTGACGGCGTACTTCTGCGCCAGGCGCAGTCCAGGAACGGTCTTGCGCGTATCAAGCAGCCGCACGCCGGTGCCTTCGACGAGATCGGCGTAGTACCGGCAGCGGGTGGCGACGCCTGATAGCGTCTGCAGGAAATTCAGCGCCACACGCTCGCCACTGAGTAGCGCACGCGCAGGACCTTCGAGATGAAACAGGACACGGTCGGCCACGACCTGCTCGCCATCAGCCACCTGCCAATGCACCGCAACGCGTGGATCCAGCTGTCGGAATACCGCATCCACCCAAGCCGTACCACTGATTACCGCCGCCTCGCGGGTGATGACCGAAGCACGGGCGAGCCGCTCGGCCGGAATCAGCTGTGCCGTGACGTCACCGGTACCGACATCCTCAGCCAGCGCTTTGCGCACATTGGTTTCAATTTCGGCGGACAGGTCCGCAAGGGTGATATTGGTCACGATGGGCTCCCATTTAATTCGACGAGAGTATAAAGCTTCGCTTGGTCGTGACACATGGGCCGGACGCGGCGACGATGACGTCAGGTTGGTCGACAGCTAGCCAGCTTTTTCCAAACCGCCTTGCAGGAATTCTGCGGAGTATCTGTGAGCTGCATCATGTCCAAAACAAAACCACGCTAGGCTAACGAATAAGATGCATATAATGGATTCGATAATTGGCGCCACCAAAATGGCGGCCATTTGCCACAACTGACAAGCCGTTGCCCCGCCCATGAGCGGCGGCATGCTACGTTTTGTTGAGCGCTTGCATCAGCAGGCGACCGGAGAGTCTCGATGCGAACCGATGCGAAAGTGGTGCACCTGAAGGCCGCCCCTGAGCAAAAGCCGACCTCGCCGGCAGGTAGATTACCTGTCGCACTCATCAGCGTGCGCGACAAAGCTGCTCAGCAGCTGCGGCTGGCACTGCAGACACTGTTCGACAACGCCGACGACTCGCTCTTCGAAATAGCTGACCGCGCCACCAGCAATGCCGAACAGAACGCTTTCTTCGAAGCCATGCGCGACCTGCGTATGAAGCGCCGTGGTATCGAGCGCGGTTTCCTGCAGCAGGTGTTCGAGTCCTTCGCCAAACTCAATCAATACGAAATCGGCAAACCTGCACAGCAGGAAGCATCTTTTGAAAGCCTGGCGCTGGTGCAGAACGACGAACTGGAAGAATCGGTTGCGATCGATACCATGGTCGCCAAGGTAATGAGCCGCGCCAGCCAGCCGCTCAGCCACCTCACCACCCGCATGAATGTGTTGGTAAGCAGAAAGCTAGACGATAAGAACAATCCACTGGGCCCTCAGCAGCTGTGTGAATACTTCATCGAGGCCTGCCGCAGCCTGGGCGTCGAGATCAAGGTCAAGCTGATCATTCTCAAGCTGTTCGAGCGTTACGTGCTGACGGACCTCGAACAACTCTACGCCGAATCGAACCAGACGCTGGTGGCGGCGGGCATCCTGCCGGAACTGCAGTCGGCCCAGCCGCGCCGCGCGCCCAGCCGCCCTGGCGCGGCGGGAAGCAGCGTACCGCGCTCAGGCTTTAGCGGATCGCCTGCATACGCTGACGAGGGCGCTCATGAAGCATTTGGCACCTTACAGGCGCTGCTTTCGGAGCTACGGGGAAGCGCGCTGCCCGCCCGCAATCTGCCTAGCGATGCCGTTCCGATCTCAAGCAAAGACCTGATGCGGCTGCTGTCGCATCTTCAGTCACGAGCACCCCAGCAGGTGGACGAATACGACCTGCAGGGCCAGCTCGAGCAGCTCCTGTATCGCGTCAGCGCCAAGAGCGGCAAATCGCGTGTGGTCGGCGAAGTCGACGAAGACGTCATAAATCTGGTGTCGATGCTGTTCGAGTTCATTCTCGACGACCGCACCCTGCCCGACTCACTCAAGGCACTGATCGGGCGCCTGCAGATCCCAGTGCTGAAAGTCGCCGTTCTGGACAAGACTTTCTTCAGCCGCGGCAGCCACCCGGCCCGCCGCCTGCTTAACGAGATCGCTTCGGCCGCCATGGGCTGGGTCGATCAGGACGAAGCCCAACGCGACAGCTTGTATCAGAAGATCGAGCAGGTCGTGTCTCGCCTGCTGAACGACTTTGTCGACGACCCCGCGA
This sequence comes from Pseudomonas sp., assembly GCA_003527165.1. GTDB lineage: Bacteria > Pseudomonadota > Gammaproteobacteria > Pseudomonadales > Pseudomonadaceae > Stutzerimonas. Next base: position 2,034 of record DPSI01000167.1, on the reverse strand, counting down.
TCTTTTCCGAGCTGCTTGCCGATTTTCTCGCGTTTACGGGCGATGAGCGCCGCCGCAGCGAGCTCCTGGAGCAGCGTACGCGAGACGCCGAAGAAGGACGCGCCAAGGCCGAAATGGCCCGTCAGGAAGTCGAGCATGCGCTCAATCAGCGCCTGCTCGGCAAAACCCTTCCGGAGGTAGTCGTCCGACTGCTGCAAGAGGCGTGGAGCAAAGTTCTGTTGCTGACCTGCCTGAAGCACGGCACCCACTCCCAACAATGGCAGGCCGCCCTGGCGACAATGGACGACCTCATCTGGAGCGTCACGCCACACGACGACCCCGAGGCCCACGCTCAATTGCTGGAGCTGGTCCCGAGT
>DPSI01000167.1:0-1525 GCA_003527165.1 Pseudomonas sp. | reverse complement strand
GAAAAACCTTCGTGAAGGTTTGGTCAGCGCGGCTTTCGACCCTTTCTCCACCAGCGATTTCTTCACCCGGCTCGAAGCGCTGCACGTCCAGACATTGCAGCAGCTCAACCAGCCCGCTCAACCAGCCACAGTCAGCGCCCCATCCGCCGACGACGAGATCGTCTCCAGACAGAAGCTGGAGCTGCCTCCGCGTGAAGATCACGTCGACGACGACGCTACCCCTGCGATGGTTGAGGTTAACGAAGAAATAGTCCTGTTGGCTCCCGGCGAAAGTCGCGAGCAGGAGCCCGAGATCAACCTGGCCGACAACGATGAAGCACTGGCTCAAGTCGACAACCTGCGAGTTGGCAGCTGGGTCGAATTCCAGGAAGACGAGGATCACAAGCTTCGCTGCAAGCTGGCCGCCGTGATCAAGCCCACGGGCAAATATATCTTCGTCAACCGCACCGGCATGAAAGTGTTGGAAAAGACCAGGATGGGACTCGCCATCGAATTCCGTCGCGGCGCCATCCGCCTGCTCAACGATGCCTTGCTTTTCGACCGCGCGCTGGAATCGGTAATCGGAAATCTCCGCAGCCTGAAACACAACGGCCGCTAGACGCTGGCGGCATGGAGGAGCAGCCTGCGAGTTCACGCCGCCAGCGTTATTTCAGCAGCTGCTACCGATATCGTATTGCGCTGCCTCACCGACAGCCGCGGTCGTTCGGCCGCCACGCTTGGCTTTTACCGTCGCACCGCTAGAATGCCTGCATTCCCTTTTCGAGGTGCGTATGCCCAGCCGCCTGAATCCCGAAGACCAGAAACGCGTTGACCAATACCTCAGCGCGCCACAGCACCAAGTCGAGCGCCGACCCTTTCGGCCCTGGCTGCTCCTTGTGCTGGTGCTGGCCATGGTCATTGGCCTGGGCCTGCTGAGCCGCCTCCTGAGTCGTCTGGTGTGATGAGCCACCCTCCCCTCCTCCCAGATGCCTGACCGAATTCCGCAAAGCCTTATGAGTCCATTCCATGACACATCGCATCGTAATCGTCGGCGGCGGCGCCGGCGGCCTGGAGCTTGCTACCCGCCTGGGTAGAACCTTGGGCAAGCGCGGCAAGGCCCGCGTTACCCTGATCGACGCCAACCTGACGCACATCTGGAAGCCTCTATTGCATGAAGTGGCGGCCGGATCGCTGAACTCGTCAGCCGATGAGCTCAACTATGTTGCACAGGCGAAATGGAACCACTTCGAGTTCCAGATGGGCCGCATGAGCGATCTGGAGCGGGAACGCAAATGCGTACACTTGGCCGCCTCGTTCGACGAGCATGGTGTCGAGCTGGTACCGGCTCGCACACTCAGCTATGACACCCTGGTGATCGCCGTCGGCAGTACCACCAACGACTTCGGCACCAAGGGTGCGGCCGAGCACTGCATCTTCCTCGATACACGCGAGCAGGCTGAACGCTTTCATCGCCAGCTGCTCAGCCGTTACATGCGCGCCCACGCCAGCGAGGGCCACCACGGCACCATCAACATGGCCATCGTCG
>DPSI01000009.1 GCA_003527165.1 Pseudomonas sp. | reverse complement strand
CATCAGCAACATGGCGCAGGCCTATTTTGGCCACAAGCGCGGTGGACTCGGCTAGGTAGCGATCGCCGCATCCGTAGTGCGGGCCAGCATGTCTGGCTCGGCGTTGGCGGATACCGCGGCGCTAGCAACTCTGCTGTTGCCGATGATGCGTGAGCGCGGCTATCCGCTGAGCTCGTCTTCGGGGCTGGTGGCGGCCGGCGGCATCATCGCGCCGATCATCCCGCCGTCGATGCCTTTCGTGATTTACGGCGTGGTCACCAATACCTCAATTAGTCAGCTGTTCCTTGCCGGCATGGTGCCGGGCCTGATCATGGGTGCCGGGCTGGTTGTGGCCTGGACGATGATTGCCCGCAAGATCGACGAGCCTTCACAGGAAAAGGCGACCGGCGCCGAGCGGCGCCAGGCATTGGTCAATGGCGCTGCCGCATTGATGCTGCCAGTAATCATTGTCGGCGGTCTGCGCGGTGGCCTGTTCACGCCCACCGAGGCAGCCGTGGTGGCTGCGGTCTATGCGCTGGCGGTTTCGACATTGTTGTATCGCGAGCTCAGCTTGGGTGGCTTGATTGAAGTGCTCACCCGCGCGAGTCGCACCACGGCATCGGTCATGTTCCTCTGCGCGGCGGCAATCGTTTCCGGCTACATGATTACGCTGGCGCAGCTGCCGGACGAGATTGCATTAATGCTCGGCCCGCTGGCGCAAGATCCGAAGTTGCTGATGGTCGCCATCATGGTGCTGATGATCGCCATTGGCATGGTGCTCGACCTGACCCCGACCATTCTGATTCTTGGACCGGTGCTGGCGCCGATTGCGGTCAAGGCGGGTATCGATCCGGTGTACTTCGGTGTCATGTTCGTGCTGATCGGCTCGATCGGCCTGATCACGCCACCGGTCGGTACGGTACTCAAAGTCGTTGGCGGGATAGGGCGGCTGCGCATGGAGACACTGGTGCGCGGCGTGGCCCCATTCTTTGTTATCTATTTGGCCATCGTCGTCCTGCTGATCGCCGTGCCGTCGATCATTACCGTGCCGCTGCAGTGGCTGCGGTGATCGGGCGAGAGGCCAGCTTTATCCATTCATCCACAACAACAAAAGGTACGACAGCATGAAACGATTTCTCATAGCGGCCCTGACCGCCACGACGCTTGGCAGCGCGATCACAGCAGTCACTGCCCAGGCAGCCGATGACATTCGTTCGCGGATGATCCGCTTCGGCTACGGCCTCAACGAAGACAGCAACCAGGGCAGGGCGGCAAAGGTCCTCGCCGAGGAAATTGCCAGAGCTTCCGATGGCAAGCTGAAAATGCGCACCTTCGCTTCCGCCAGCCTGGGATCGGATGACCAGATGCAGAATGCGCTGATGGGTGGCGCGCAGGAAATGATGGTCGGCTCGACGGCCACCCTGGTTGGCATCGCTGAAGAAATGGCAGTTTGGGATACGCCGTTCCTGTTCGAGAGCGAAAAGCAGGCTGACTACGTGCTGGACGGTCCGGTCGGCCAGAAGGTCATGGATGCCCTGGAAGAGAAGGGCCTCGTTGGCCTGGTTTACTGGGAAAACGGCTTCCGCAATCTGACCAACAACGTGCGCCCGGTCGAGAAGATGGAAGATTTCAACGGAATCAAGCTGCGCGTGATGCCCAACCCGGTATTCATCGACACCTTCAAGCAGATGGGCGCCAACGCCGTCCCGTTGCCGTTCTCCGAGCTGTTCACCGCACTTGAAACCAAGGCGGTGGATGGGCAAGAAAACCCCTACAACACCATCCTATCGTCCAAATTCTACGAAGTGCAGAAATATCTCAGTGTGACCAACCACGTCTACAGCCCCTGGATCGTGACCGCGTCCAAACGCTGGTGGGATGGTCTCTCGAAAACCGAGCAGGGCATCATCATGGACGCTGCGAAAAAGTCGCGTGACTCCGAGCGCGAGGACACCCGCGCCGAAGCCCGTGAAGCCCTGGCTAAAATTAGGGAGCAGGGCATGGAGATCAACAAGGTCAGCCCGGACGAAATCCAGCGCATGCGCGAGCAGGCCAAGCCGGCGATCCAGACCGTCGTCGATACGGTCGGCGAGCCGCTGTTCAACGAAGTCCAGGCAGAAATCGCAAAAGCTCCGAAGTGATCGGGCGCGCCCCGTTCAGGCCATTTGAAATCGGAGCGATCAGTCGTTTCGCGCCGCCTGCTTCGGGGGCATCCCATAAAGAATCTCCGACCCTCCGCCGCTGGATCCCGCTATGAGTTCTCGCCGTCGCCGTTCTCTCGAGCGAGCCACGTTATCCGATGTGGCCCGCAGTGCCGGTTGTTCGCTGATGTCCGCCTCGCGTGCGCTGTCGCAGCCCGAGCGAGTCTCGGACGCCCTGCGTGAGCGAGTGATGGAGGCCGTCAAAGCCTTGGGTTACGTCCCTCATACGGCGGCGCGTAACCTGGCGAGCGCGCGTTCGAATCTGGTGGCGGTGATCATCCCGTCGCTGTCGAACGCCGTGTTCGTCGACACCGTCGAAGCTATTCAGCGTGTGCTGATGCCGGCCGGTTACGAGCTGATGATTGGCGTCAGCCATTACCATCCCGAAGAAGACGAACGTCTGTTGCGTGCCTATCTGGCGCATCAGCCGGCAGGGCTGTTGGTCACCGGCTTCGAGCGCAGTGATGCGGCGCGCGAAGTGCTCGGCAGCTACAGCAGCCCCATCGTTACATTGATGGAATTGAGCGATGCCGACGAGGAGTACTGCGTCGGTTTTTCCCAGTTCGAGGCCGGCGCGGCGATGACTCGCAAGCTGCTCGAACGTGGCTATCGCAATATTGCATTTGCGGCCGCGCAGCTCGATCCGCGCACGCTGCAGCGCGCCGAAGGCTACCGGAGGGTGATGCGTGATGCGTCCCGCTATGACGCGGCGCTTGAAGTGCTGACGCCTGAAGTTTCATCCATCGGCCTGGGCGCCGAATTGCTTGATCGGCTGCTGGCGCAGCATCCGGAGATCGATGCGATTTTCTACAACAACGATGACCTGGCGCTGGGCGCGCTGTTCCGTGCGCGCCAATTGCAGCTTGCCGTGCCACAACGTCTAGCGATCGCCGGCTTCAACGACCTGCCGGCCGCGGCCTGGATGCATCCGGCGCTGACCACCGTACGTACCATCCGCGGCGAAATCGGCAAGCTGGCCGGACAAATGCTGCTCAGCCTGATGCGCGGCGAGTCCTCGCCGCAGCGGCGAATCGACGTGGGTTTCGAAGTGGTGATGCGCGAAAGCGCTTGAAGCAGAACCGGCAAGCGTTGCGCTTGCCGGCATCGGTTAACTAGTCGGCTTGCTGCGCCGCGGTCACCTGCTGGGCGATCTCGATCATCTGCTCGCGCATCCAGCGGTTGGCCGGGTCCTGGTCCGTGCTTTCGTGCCAGTAGATATGCGTTTCCAGCGGCGGGATCTCTACGGGCAAGGGAATCTGGTGCAAGTCGTGACGACGCGCGAAGCGTTCCGGTACCGTCACGGTCATATCGGTCTGCTGGATGACTTGCGTGGCCATCATGTAGTGCTGCGAACGCAAAGCGATTTTGCGTTGTTGCCCCATCTTGCCCAGCGCCAAATCGACCATGCCCAGGCCGCTGCGCCGGCTGGAAATGTGAATGTGCGACAACGAGAGGTACTCCTCGACGCTGAGTTTGTCCTTCGCCAGCGGATGGCCGCGGCGCATGGCACAGACGTAGCGGTCTTCCAGCAGCTTGACGTGGCGCACCTGCGGGTCAGTGTTGAGCGGCGCATCCATGGCGAAGTCCAGGCGGCCGGCTGCCAGCTCCTTGGTGGTCTCGCGGCGCTTGGCGAGCATGCTCTCTATCTTCACGTTCGGCGCCAGGCGACGCAGACGCTGGAACAGCGGCGGCAATACCACGGCCTCGGTGAGGTCGGTCATGCTGATACGAAAGGTCTTGTTCGCCTGCAAGGGGTTAAAGGTGCGGCTTTCCTGTACTGATACGCGGAGCAATTGCAGCGCGTTGCGCACTGGCCCGATGATGTTCTGCGCCATCGGCGTTGGCACCATGCCTTGTGCGGTGCGCACGAAGAGCGGGTCGTTGAAGGTCTCGCGTAAACGGGCCAGGGCATTGGAAACGGCGGGCTGTGTGATGCCGACGATCTGCCCAGCACGGGTCAGGTTGGCCTCGGTATAGATGGCGTCGAAGACGATAAACAGGTTGAGATCGACCTTGTTCAGGTTCATTTCCGCAAGCGCTCCGGCTGGGTTATTTGCGTCGATCATATATCGGTTATGAATGTTTATACACGAGGAAAATAGCTTAGATAAATCCAGAACGCTGCACTAGCATCATTCTCACACCACCCGATCCAGAGAAGGTTGCCATGGATTTCGCCTATTCCCCCAAGGTTCAAGAGCTGCGTGAGCGCGTCCAGGCGTTCATGGATGCGCACGTCTATCCCGCCGAGAAAATCTTCTATCAACAAGTGAGCGAGGGGGATCGTTGGCAGCCCACTGCCATCGTCGAAGAGCTTAAGGCCAAGGCCAAGGCCGAAGGTTTGTGGAACCTCTTCCTGCCGGATTCCGAACTGGGCGCCGGGCTGACCAATACCGAATACGCGCCGCTGGCCGAGATCATGGGCAGCTCCGGCCTCGGCCCCGAGGCGTTCAATTGCTCGGCGCCGGACACCGG
>DPSI01000157.1 GCA_003527165.1 Pseudomonas sp. | reverse complement strand
AAGGTCAACATCGACACCGACCTGCGTTTGGCGTCCACTGGTGCGATTCGCGAGTTCATGGCGAAGAACCCCAGCGAATTCGATCCGCGCAAGTATCTGGCCAAGACCGTGACCGCCATGCGTGACATCTGCATTGCGCGTTACGAAGCCTTCGGCACAGCCGGCAATGCGTCCAAGATCAAGCCGATTTCCCTGGAAGGCATGTTCGAGCGCTACGCGCGCGGCGAGCTGGATCCGAAGGTCAACTGAGTCGCTGCTGCAAGCCACGAGCCCGCCCTGTGCGGGCTCGTTGCGTTATGGGCTAACGCTGCGGTTTTGGCGCGAAGGTGCTTAGGCGAGCAGCTGCTGAATCTGGCTCCGTAACGTATCCAGCGAAAAAGGCTTGGCGATGATCGGGGCAGAGCGGGCGATGAGGCTTCCAGACTCGTGAATCTCGATCGGATAGCCGCTGATGAAGATGACTTTCAGTTCCGGCCGCAGCTTGAGTGCCGGCTCGGCAATCATCACGCCGGAAACGCCGCCAGGTAACCTGTAATCGGTCACCAGCAGGTCCAGCTGTGGCTTGGTCGCCAGGATTTCGAAAGCCTGGGCGGAATCCGATGCTTCCAGGACCCTGTAACCTTCGTCCGCAAGGTAATCAGACAACAGACAGAGAATGTGTGGTTCGTCCTCAACGAGCAGGACAACTTTGGTAGATGCTTGGCTCATCAGAGCGATTCTCGATGTGTTCTGTGAACATATTGCGTCAGGCCGATAATTAATCCGGCTGGGGACGAGCACGTTGGAGCATCGCGGCAGGCTGCAAGTTCAGGAATGCATGCCAATTCGTAGCTTCGTTCGCATGCATAACAGGGATCGTTGCGCGTTGGCAATCAGGCCATGCGCCAGTTAGGCTCGGACCATTCATTTTTCCGGAGCCCATCATGCCTGACGAAAATGCTCGTGCCGTCACCGACCGGACCCTTGACGACTATCGTGTCAACGCCGAGGCGTTTCGCGATGGCACCCGTGACCATGATGTCAGCCAGAATATCGATGCGCTGCTGCGACACATTCGCGGCGAGCCGCCCTTTCGTATCCTCGATCTAGGCTGCGGTCCTGGGCGAGACCTCAAGACGTTCACCGCGCGCGGCCATATCGCCGTCGGGCTGGATGGCGCCGAACCCTTCGTGCGCATGGCGCGGGCTGAAACCGGTTGTGAGGTGCTGCATCAGGACTTCCTTGAGCTGGACCTGCCCGCCGAAGCGTTCGACGGCATTTTCGCCAACGCGGTGCTGTTTCATCTTCCCAGCCATGAAATCGCCGCTGTACTGCTGAAGCTGCATGCGGCGCTTCGCAGTGGGGGTGTGCTGTTCAGCTCCAATCCACGCGGCGATAATCAGGAAGGCTGGAGTGGTGCACGCTATGGCACCTGGTATGACTGGCCGACCTGGCGCGGGTTGCTGCAGTCGGTGGGCTTCATCGAACTTGAGCATTATTACCGACCGACAGGCTTGCCCCGCCAGAGACAGCCTTGGCTCGCCAGTGTCTGGCGCAAGGGCTGAGCGGGCGACATCAGAAGTCCGTGGTTATTCATCCGGCAGAGCAGAATGCACGCCGCAAAACCAGAGGTTCATGCGTTTTGCATGCGCCCAAAACGCTATTATGTGACGCAAGTCACTGAAATTTCTGGGCTAATTGATCTGCTTCGGTTGGCACGATCACTGCTCCAGCTATGGATGCTGGACCATAACCGGAGTACACAATAATGATCGCCGCTGAAAAAGTTCTCTCTGCCGCGTTTCCCGAGTTTGAAGTGCTCACCCAGCCTCGTCCGGATGGCGGGCTCTTACTGACGCTGCGTAACGATGATCGGGACATCATCAAGCGCGCCCTCTCCAAGGGACAGACCCAGACCAATATTCAGCTGGAATGGGTCATCAGCTCGATACGCCGCGACCTGGCGCTTGAGGCTGGCATGTCGCCTGCCATCGCCCGATTGCAGAGCCAGAGCCGCACCGGACTGCCCACTTACGAGTACGCCTGAGCCGAGCGGTCGGCCTGCAATGCTGCGGGCCGACCGATGCATCCGCTGCGCAATCCAGCGCAGGCGATCCGACCGGGCCGAAGAGCCCGGATGCGTCGCAAAGCCTGATAAGGATGAGGAACCCGCATGAACGCCATCGACCTGCTGATCGACGATCACGAAAGAGTCAAGGATATCCTGACGCGCCTGAGTGAAAGCACCGAGCGTGCCGTCAAGACCCGTACCGAATTGCTGCAGAAACTGGAGATGGAAATCACCATCCATACCCAACTCGAGGAGCAGATCCTCTACCCCGCTTACAAGGATGCCGGTGGTAAGGAAGAGCTGAAGATGTTCTATGAGGCCAAGGAAGAGCACCGCGCAGTGGATTCTCTCGTACTGCCCGATCTCAAAGTGACCGAACCTTCCAGCGTCCAGTTTTCCGGTCGCGTCAAGGTCTGTAAGGAGCTGCTTGAACATCACATCGAGGAGGAGGAGTCCGAGATGTTCCCCAGGGCTCGCGAGCTGTTCGACGAGGCCCGCCTGGAAGACATGGGCCAACAAATGACCGAACTGAGGAATCGTCTGAAGAAGGAGTTCAGCGCCAGCCAGGCTGCCTGAACGCAGTTGCCGGGGCGCTTGCCCCGGCTGCCCGATCTTGCTCGAAGCCGCGGTTCTCCGCTTTGCTGACTTGTATCAATACCCCTTTCGATCACCGCAGCGATGCTTGATGGCTTAGTGATATCAAGCGCTGGCGGCTCTGCAGAAGGTCCTCTGACAGGAGAAAACCGCCGGCCGCCGTAGGCAGACGGGGCGGCGCGCCAGGACGGGAGGGGGCATGGAAGACGAGTTGAAGGCGCTGCTGCAACGGGTCGGTCTGAGGATTGAACATATCCTCACGCGCAAACGTTTCCTTCAATGGCAGTCCGCGGACGCACAGCGCCTGAACCGGGCTGTAGATATCGATGCGGTGCATCGGCGTTTCGTCGACAAGCTCTACGAGCATCTGGGGGACTTCGGCCCGCCGGCGGCGATCCTCAACGATCCTGCTGGCGTAGCACGCCTCAAACACAGTCAGCTTGACTATTACCAGCGACTCTGGAAAGGCCCCTACGACCGCGACTACGTGAGGGATCGTCTGTTGGTCGGCCTGGTACACCAGCGGGTTGGCGTCGGGCTGGAATGGTACCTCGGCGCCTACCGGCTGTATCTGTCGGAGATGCTGGGGTTACTGCTGGGCGATGCCGAGCAGCACGCGGTCTACGACAGTCTGCTGAAGATCGTCTTCTTCGACATGACCCTCGCCATCGACACCTACAGCGCGGCCCAACGGCACGCCCTGGAAGATAGCGAGGCGCGCCTGGCGCGTGCGCTGCGGGGCTCCGAAGATGGTATATGGGAGTGGGACATCGAACATGACCGGCTGTATCTCTCCGAACGCTGGACCGCCATGCTCGGTATGCCGACGGAACCGAGCTATTGCAGCCGCAGCTGGTTCGACCGGGTACATCCAGATGATCTGCCGGGCCTGCGCGAGGCCATCAGCGCTCACCTGAAGGGGTGTAGTCCGTCGCTGGCCCATGAATACCGTATTCGCACCCGGCTCGGCGAATACCTCTGGGTATTGGTGCGTGGGGTGGTCGAGCGCTGCGATCAGGGCGCCCTGCGCATGGCGGGGTCACAGACTGATATCAGTGCGCGCAAGGCCGCCGAGGCCTGTCTGCGCCATGCCGCACGCCACGATGCGTTGACCGGCCTGGCCAACCGCCTGCATCTGGACGAGCTGCTCCGGGAGGCCCAGCAGCGGTCCCATGGTCGCGCCTCGGCGCTGCTGTTCGTCGATTTGGATCGCTTCAAGCTGATTAACGATAGCCTCGGTCACGGCGCGGGTGATCTGGTGTTGGTGGAAGTCGCGCGGCGCCTCGCGCATTGTCTGCGGCCGGGCGATCATCTGGCGCGCTTCGGCGGTGACGAGTTTGTCGCCCTGCTTGGCGATTTGGCCTGCGAGGCCGATGCCGAGCGGGTCGCGCAACGGATGCTCGATGCGCTGCGCCAGCCGCTACAGCTCGGTGAGCGTACGCTGTCGGTCAGCGCCAGCATCGGCATCGCGCCGCTGTACCGCGACGGTCAGGCACTGGACGCGCTGCAGGCGGCGGACCTGGCGCTGTACCGCGCGAAAGGTGCCGGCAAGAACCAGTTCGCACTGTACTGCGAAAGCCTGCATTCCACGGCGGCGCGCCAGCTGGAATTGGAAAGCGCACTGGCGCAGGCATTGACGCGTAACGAATTCATCTTGCACTTCCAGCCGATCTGCCGCATCGATCGAGGACGACCCTACCTGGCCGGCGTCGAGGCGCTGCTGCGCTGGCATTACAACGACACGCTGGTGGCACCGAACGAATTCATCCCTGTATTGGAAGAGTCCGGGGCGATCGTTCCTATCGGCGAATGGGTGCTGCGCGAGGCCTGTCGGCAGGTTCGCTATTGGCAGCAGGCCGGGCAAGCCCAGCTGTATTGCACGGTGAACCTGTCGATCCGTCAGTTGCAGGAGCCTGGCTTCGCTGCTCTGCTGACGCAGGTACTGCGCGAAACCGGGCTACCGCCCAGCAGCCTGGTGCTTGAGATCACCGAGACCCTGCTGATGCAGGACAGCGAGCTGATGCTGAGCAGCCTGCATGAGATCGCGGCGCTCGGTGTGCGACTGGCGCTGGACGACTTCGGTACCGGTTATTGCTCGCTCGGCTACCTGAAGCGCTTCCCGCTGGACATCCTCAAGGTGGACCGCAGCTTCATCGCCGCCGCGCCGGAGGACAGCGATTCGGTCGCCATCAGCCGTGCGATCATCGGGCTGGGCCATAGCCTTGGCCTGGCGGTGATTGCCGAAGGGGTGGAGCGCCCCGAGCAGCTGCAATTCCTGATCGCCGAGGGTTGCCAGAACGCCCAGGGCTACTGGTTCAGCCGACCCAGGCCGGCCGACGAATTGCAGCGCCTGTTCAGCGACGAGGACCGTTTCGAAGAGCTCTGGAGCCTGCTGCCGCAGTCCAGCCCGACGCAGGTTAGCGTAGAGCGTTGAGCAAAGCCCGCCGGCGTGCGCGGTCGCATGGACAAGGCACTCTTGGCCACCGCAAGGGTCAACTTCTATGGATATTGATGATTCGCCGGCTGACTGCCGGCTCATTCTGAAGGAGGTGACCCATGCGTCTTGCTTACTTATCTGCCCCTATTCTAGGTCTGCTGTTGGTCGGTTGTGGCCCGGACGAGGAGCCCGAACGCGACGAGATGCCGCCGCAGCCGACCACTGAGCAGCCTGCGGCACCGCCGACCAGCACGCCACCGTCGGGCACTGGTACTGGCACCGACACTGGCACTGGCGCCGGTACGGGTGCAGGCCCAGGCACCACTGGCACCGGTACCGGTGCGGGTGCGGAGACAGGTACTGGAACCGGTATGGGTACCGGCCCTACCGGTGATATGAACACGGCACCGGCTGACAACGGCAGCGGCATGGGCACCGAGTCGGGTGCAGGCACCGCACCTAATACCACCGGCAGCGGTACGGGTACTTCGCAGTAAGGCACCTGACCCATTGGGGGAGTCTCGCATGCCTGGCGAGGCGCTCCCCTCCTGCAGGAGATCCGTATGAAATCGACATGTATTACCGTCGCCGCCGCACTGCCTCTTTCGCTGATGCTTGTCGCCTGTTCGCCAGACGACGAACCATCGGCTATGGATAACAACAGCGAAAACCAGCAGGAATACCAGAACACCGCGACCGATCCGGCTGGGCCGCGCGAGGTTTCGCCTCCGTCGAATCTCTCCAACGAATGATATCGCCCCGCGGTCGGAGCATCACCGCCGCGGGGCGTTATACGTATTGTGCCGCCGCATAGCCGGACGCCCAGGCCCACTGGAAATTGAACCCACCCAGGTGGCCGGTGACATCCAGTACCTCGCCGATGAAATACAGGCCCGCTGCCTGTTGCGATTCCATGGTTTTCGAAGACACCTCTCGGGTATCCACGCCGCCCAGTGTTACCTCTGCGGTGCGATAACCCTCGGTTCCGGCCGGAACCAGCTGCCAACTGCCGAGTTTCTCCGCTATCTCTTGGAGTTCAGCCTGGCTGTACTGCTTCAGCGGCTTGGAAACGAACCAGTGCTCGGCGAGCAGCCCCGCCATCTTGCGGGTGAACAGCTCGCCGAGGAGTGTTTTCAGCTCGGTGTTGGGCCGCTCGAGTCGCTGCTCGTCCAGCCACTCGATCACATCCAGCTGCGGTAGCAGGTTGATTTCGATGGCATCGCCCGGTTGCCAGTACGAGGACACCTGGAGGATTGCCGGTCCGGAGAGGCCACGATGGGTGAACAGGATATTTTCGCGGAAGCTCTGGCCGTTGCAGCTGACCAGACAATCTTCTACCGAGGTGCCAGAAAGCGCTTCGCACATACCCTTGAGCTGGGGCTCGGTGATGGTGAACGGCACCAGGCCGGCCCGGGTTGGCAGTACACGGTGGCCGAACTGCCGAGCGATCTGATAGCCGAAGCCGCTGGCGCCAAGGGTCGGAATCGACAGACCACCGGTGGCGATCACCAGTGACTGGCAGGCGAGCTCGCCGGCGCTACTTTGCAACAAATAGCCTTCTTTAGACCTTTCGATCGACTGCACCGAGGTGTTCAGCCGTATGTCGACACCGGCCTGCTGGCACTCGTCGAGCAGCATGCCGAGGATGTCGCTGGCCTTGTTGTCGCAGAACAGCTGACCGAGTTTTTTCTCGTGGTAGGGCACCCCGTGGCGGCTGACCATCT
>DPSI01000158.1:1892-2747 GCA_003527165.1 Pseudomonas sp. | reverse complement strand
AAAACGCCCGCCTGGTGCGGCAGATGAAGCACATGGGCAAGCCCTTGCTAGCCGCTATCGAAGGCTGGGCTGTTGGCGACGGACTCTCGCTCGACCTGGCGTGCGACAGCCTGGTCTGCAGTCGCACAGCACGCTTTGCAGCTTCGTTCGGGAAGGTGGGGCTGCTCCCTGATCTCGGACTGCTGCACAGCCTGCCTGCCCGCATTGGCGTTGGTCGGGCCAAGCAGCTGCTGATGTTTGGCGACGTTGTCGATGCATCGGAAGCCTATCGGATAGGCCTGGTAGATGTGGTGTGTGACGAGGGCAAGGCCCTCGACGTAGCGCTAGAACGTGCCGCCAACGTTGAGCACCAGGCTCCCCTGCCTTTAGCCATGACCAGAACACTGCTCGCGGACGGTATGGACCTTCTTTTGGAGCGTGAAGGCGAGCTTCAAAGCCAGCTTTTTCTGAGTGCGGACCATGCCGAAGGCAAGGCTGCGTTTCTGGCCAAGCGCGCGCCGATTTTTAGAGGACAGTGACATGACTGACTATAACGCGATGGATGACGACTCGTTTCGTCAGGCCGTACGCCAGTGGATCGCAGCAAATTACCCCGACGAGATTCGCAACCCGGCGCGCCGGCTCGGCCGGGAAGAGACCCAGGGCTGGTACCGCGCTTTGTCACGACAGGGATGGCTGTGTCCTGGTTGGCCCGTGCAGTACGGCGGGATGGGGCTGAGCACTGGCAAGCAGCTCATCATGATCGAAGAGATGGAAGGCTACGGTTGTGCTCGCCTGCCAGACAGCGGCATTACGATGCTTGGTCCGTTGCTCATTCGATACGGGACCGAGGCGCAGCGGGCGCGCTTCCTTCCG
>DPSI01000158.1:0-1784 GCA_003527165.1 Pseudomonas sp. | reverse complement strand
CTCAGTGGTGAAGACATCTGGTGCCAGGGCTATAGCGAGCCCAATGCCGGCTCGGACCTGGCCAGCCTGCGTACCGAAGCGGTGTTGCGCGATGGTCACTGGATCATCAACGGCCAGAAAACCTGGACGACCATGGGCACGGACGCAAACTGGATCTTTCTGTTGGCGCGGACAGAGCGCAGCGCCAAGCCCCAGAAAGGCATCAGCTTCATTCTGGTGCCGATGGACAGCCCCGGCATCGAGGTTCGTCCGATCCTCAACCTGGAGCTGCATGGCGAGTTCAGCGAGGTGTTTTTCAACGACGTGCGTGTGCCACAGGACCACCTCGTCGGGGAGACGAACAAGGGCTGGGACATGGCCAAGGCCTTGCTGGGCTTCGAGCGCATCTTTCTAGGATCTCCCAAGCAATCCACCTTCGCACTGGAGCGGCTGGCGCGTCTGGCCAAGGCGTTGGGGCTGTGGGGCGAGCCTGTATTTGCCGATCGGTTCACCGCTTTGCGCATGGATTTGGAATGCCACAAGGCGCTCTACTCACGCTTCGCAGAGCGACTGAGGCGCGGCGAGACGCTCGGTGCCGAGGTCTCGATGCTGAAGATATTCCAGTCCGAGCTGTATCAACGCATCAGTGAGGTGGGGCTCGAAATCGCCGGCCAGGATTCGGCCCTGCTTGAACCTTTTCGGGACGACCCGGAGCTCCATCCGGCCGGGATCTTCATTCAATCACGCCCCACCACTATCTACGGTGGCACCAACGAGATTCAACGAAACATCTTGGCCAAGAACCTGCTTGGCCTCGCGAGCTGAGTCGCGCCTGAGAGAGCGTGTAGCCGACTACCGAACCATAACGAACAATAGGAAAGGGCAATGACTGAACGACTGAACGAAGGCAAGGTGGCGATCGTAACGGGCGCTGGCGGCGGCATCGGTCGCGAACTCGCCGTAGCACTCGCTCGAAGCGGGGCGAAGGTACTGATCAACGATATTGGCGTGTCTCTTCAAGGGGCGGGCGGGTCTGCCACACCGGCCGAGGAAACCCTCGGCTTGATTCAGCAGGGCGGTGGCGAGGGGGCGATCAACACCGATAGCGTTTCCGACTGGGACGGGGCGCAGCGAATCGTGGCAAGCGCGCTCGATGCGTTCGGGCGGCTGGATATCGTCATCAACAACGCAGGCATTCTGCGCGACGCCATTTTTCACAAGATGAGCGCGGACGATTGGCTATCAGTCATTAATGTGCACCTCAACGGCAGTTTCTTTGTAAGTCGGGCCGCAGCGGAGCATTTCCGCGCACAGCAAAGCGGCGCCTTCGTTCACATGACCAGCACCTCGGGGCTGATCGGCAATTTTGGTCAGGCCAACTACTCGGCGGCTAAGCTCGGCATCGTCGCCCTGTCCAAGTCGATTGCGCTTGACATGCAGCGGTACAACGTCCGGTCAAACTGTATTGCTCCTTTCGCCTGGAGTCGCATGACGGACTCCATTCCTGCCGAGACGCCAGAGCAGAAGGCTCGCGTGGAAAAGCTTCAGCGCATGACGCCCGAGAAAAACGCCCCATTGGCCGTATACCTGGCGTCCGATGCGGCCCGCGAGGTAAATGGCCAGGTCTTTGCGGCCCGCCACAACGAACTGTTCCTGATGAGCCAGAGCCGACCTTTGCGCAGCGTCCACAGCGATGTTGGCTGGACACCGGAGCATATTGCCGGGCACGGCATGCCCGCTTTGCGCGGGAGCTTTGTGGGACTGGATCGTAGTCCGGACGTTTTCGCATGGGACCCGATCTGAGG
>DPSI01000607.1:602-2769 GCA_003527165.1 Pseudomonas sp. | reverse complement strand
ATGAATGGATTCGCGACGGCGTCTCCCGCCAGGATGGCAATGCCGAACTGATCCGCAGCTTCAAGAAAGATGTCCTACCGCTGATTGGCAAGAAACCACTGCGCAGCCTGACCGAAAAGGATCTGCTCGCGGTGCTGCGCTCAGTCAAAGCCCGTGGTCTGAATCGCACCGTCGTCATCCGCAACAACGACATTGGCCAGATGCTGCGCTGGGGTGAGAAACGCAAACCCTGGCGAGGCCTGATGACTGACGGTAATCCAGCCGACCTTATTGATGTCAGCAAGCTGCTTGATCACGATTATGAAGAACAACGCGACCGTCTGCTCTCCCCCGACGAGATTCGCGAGCTGCGTGACATCCTCGAACGCCTGGAGAAAGACTACGAAGAGCTTCCCGCTGGCCAGAAGTATTCCGGCATTCGCCCGGTCAACACGCGCGTCCAGTGCGCTCTGTGGATTTGCCTGAGCACCCTCTGCCGTATCGGCGAGCTGCTTAAGGCTGAGTGGCGCTACCTGGACCTGAAGAAAGGCACCTGGTTCATCCCCGCCGAGGCTACCAAAGGGCATAAAGGCAAACGCCAGGATCACCATGTGTTCCTGTCAGCGTTCGCCATAGCGCAATTCAAGCGTCTGCATGAAGAAACCGGCCATACACCGTTCTGCTTTCCCAGCAAGGACAGCCAAAGCCATGTCGATACCAAGACGGTCAGCAAGCTCATCGGAGATCGGCAGTGCCGATTCAAGAACCGCAGCAAACCTCTGGCCGGCCGGCATCATGACGACTCGCTAGTACTGAGCAAGGGAGCCAGAGGTGAATGGACGCCGCATGATCTGCGCCGCACCGGCGCAACCATGATGCAGGAGCTAGGCGTGACGCTGGAAATCATCGACCGCTGCCAGAACCACTTGCTAGGCGGCTCCAAGGTACGCCGGCATTACCTGCACCACGATTACGCTAAGGAAAAGACCGAAGCATGGCGGTTGTTGGGAGAGAAGCTGGAGTGGATACTTGCTGAAGGCGCAGTAGCTCAGGCTCAGTAGCCCGCTTCCTTTTGGTGGCGAAAGGCCAAGACATACGCAGTATCGTCTATGCGCTCATAGCGGTATGTAGTGGTCTACTAAACCCAGACACCCATTTAAGGCGAGAATGCTCGCCATAAGAGAGGTGTCTGATGACCAAACAATGTCGTACGTTTACGCCCGAGTTCAAACGCGAGGCAGCCTGCCTGATGCTCGACCAGGGCTACAGCCCTATCGAAGCAGCCCGTTCGCTCGGGTTAGTTGAGTCGGCCCTGCGCCGATGGGTAAGCCAGCTTCAACAAGAGCGAAACGGCGTTACCCCGACCAGCAAAGCGCTAACACCCGAGCACTAAAGATCCAAGAGCTGGAAGCCCGGATCAACAGCCTGGAGCGGGAAAAGTCGATCCTAAAAAAGGCCACCGAGCTCTTGATGGCCGAGGAGCACGAGCGTTCGCGTTGATGATCAGTTTCGTGCTGAAGAGCCGATTGATCTGTTGTGCTCGGTATTTGAAATCCCCCGTTCCTGCTACTACGCGCACTGCCGTAAGCGTCGATCTCCGAACGTTGAGCGGCTGCTTCTGCGCAGCCGAGTGAACGAGCTATTTACCAAAAGCCGCAGCGCTGCGGGCAGCCGAAGCATCATGTTCATGATGGCGAAGACGGGATGACAACGCGCCCATGGAGCGGTTGTTTCGCAGCTTGAAAACAGAATGGGTGCCGAGTGTGGGTTACATGAGCGCTGCGCTGGCACAGCAGGATATCGGTAGGTTTTTAATGCAGCGTTATAACTGACAGCGGCCACATCAATTCGATGGTGGGCTCCGCCCGCCGTGGCGGAAGAAAAACTTAACGCAGTGCCCGGGATTAGTTGAACACTACACTCCGGCGTCATCGCGAGCGAAGTTTGCATTGTCAGGTTGCCCGTGTCGCGCTGGAAGATAAGTAGCTGTAGACGCGGCCAAATCGTTTTGATAGGCGATCGCCTCGACCCAGAACGCACCAAAGTCCCTTTTTTATGTCCGCACGCTCCTTTATGAGGCCAGGTAACTTACAGCAATCTTCCGAGGCACCAGCAGTGGCTACGATGCATCGTCAGAAAGCTCAGGGACTCGATCGCAGGTTCCACTGCCGATCAATGTACAGCTTTA
>DPSI01000607.1:0-420 GCA_003527165.1 Pseudomonas sp. | reverse complement strand
AGCATCGGTATCATAGAACCCTGGTGAAATAAAGGTATCGCCAGTAACCCAGCCTTGAAGCGGGAGGATGTTTACACGAAACGTCCATTGTTCTCGTCCTAAGGTTGATCCTACCAAGACCACGGTATATTCGACCCTGCGGTAGCTGGCATCCTCGCTCAGCTCTATGTCTGCCATGACCCAACCACTCCACCGTCGACAACAAGCCACTAGGCTAGTCCTTCCTGGACCAAGCAAGATAGCTGCATGCTATCACTGGGCGCGCTAGGCCGCGTCAATCAATGGAGCGAACCCTCCAAACTCAGTTACCGAGACGTGGGGGATTTCCGGCTATTGGGCGACCCAGGATGGATGCATCTGGACTTGCCCCTACAAAGCCGAACACCGACTCACTGATATTTGATGCTGCTGCCAAGCGCC
>DPSI01000611.1 GCA_003527165.1 Pseudomonas sp. | reverse complement strand
GAATGGCGGTTTCTCGGCGAGCATGAGCGCTTCTAGACGGCCACTGCTCTGCAATGACGCCGGCTGCTCGCGCCTTACAACCGCTCGGCTATGCTGGTGTATTGAAAACGGACAGAAGCTATCCGCGGGCCGCATCATCTAACCCAGGGCCAGCGGTTCGCCATCCCGTCGCAAGGGTTCGCCATGCAGAGACTCGTTCTGGTGCTTATATTGGTTCTGTTGCCCCTGGCCTGCGGGGCGCAGCAGCGAGTCGAACTCTGGACCTATCATTTTTCGCCGCCTTTCCTTCTCGAAAACGCCCAGGGGCTTTCGCATGCGTTCGTCGAGTTGCTCAACAATGATCCGGGCAACCACAACCGTTTTCGCTTCGAGCTGGTGGAATTGCCGCGCAAGCGTGTGGATGTGCGCCTCGCGCGAAAGCACCCCGGCGTCCTGCTCTGGGCCACGCCGAGCTTCTTTACTGCCGCGCAGGTAGCCAACGGCAAATGGTCGCAACCGCTACTGATCGACCAGCAGGATTTCGTCTCGCTACCCGATGCACCATTCGAATATGAGGGCCCCGAATCGCTGCACGGCCTCGTTCTGGGCGGCGTGCTCGGGCATCGATACGCCGAACTCGAAGCGGATATCGCCAGTAAAGCAATCACCCGTCAGGATGTGCAGACCGATCTGCAGAACATCCAGAAATTGCTCTCGGGTCGCATCAACACCCTGCTGATTCCGCGCTCTACCCTGCTCTACTACCGCAAGGAACTACAGCTTGGGGAGTTATACGTTTCGGCGACCCCGCTGTATCAGTTCGCACGGCATCTGTTGATCAACGGCGCGATTGGCGAGGCGGTCACCCGTTACCTCGACGGCTTCCTCGATGCCTTGCCGAACAACCCCGAGTGGCAGATCCTGCTGTACCAGTACGGCCTCGAGCCCATCGCCAGCGAGCAATGAAACAGGCTGAACAGAAACGAAACGCGCCGGTCAGAACACGCGCTGACACACCTAAATAATCAAGAGAACAAGGCAGCAATGAAAAACGCACTGGTGATCGGACTGTTCATCGTCCTGGGGGGCTGCGCCTCCCAGCCATGTGATCAATCCCGCAGCGACAGCACCTGCCGCGCGGAGCGGCTGCTCTATCAGAACGACCTGTTGCAGGCGAAGATTCTCATCTCCATCGGCGACGAAGACGGCTATGAACTCGCCGATGCCTTGCTCGAGCGCAGCGCCCGTCTCGACGAACGTGGTGAGATCGAGTTCTACCAGGCACTGCTGCTGATTCGCCAGGGCCCGCAACCAGCGCCAGTGCTGCGCCTGCTCGAACAAGCCCGAGCCAAGGGCCACCCGCATGCCGTGGCGTTGCTTTACAAGATGCACCAGGAACCCTACCTGCTGGCCGAACGCGATACCGCGAAGGCCGAGGAGTACCGCCAGGCCTATTCCGAACTGGACGTGGCACAGAGCGGCTACCCGTCCTTCGACAAGGCCCTGGCACTGGTGTCCCAGCTCGTCGAGCCGCCACCGCCATTGCCCGAGCGCGTCGACCCCTGTGTTAGCCGGTGTCTTTGATCCTCGTCATCAGGGTGTAGGTGTCTGCGATACCTTGGGATCCTGCTCACCATCCATTACGGCTTGCGCCTCCTCTCGCGTGGCGTAAGGTCCGGCGATGGTCTTGCCGTCCATTTCCACCACCCAGCAGGTCACCCATGTCGGGCGCCAGCCCTGCGGTACTTCGTCTCCGGTCAGATGCCTGATCGCTTTCTGCATGTATACCTCCACTTCGATTGGCGTTCTGGTCTGAAGGCATGTCATCAGCCTCACCTTAATAACGGACCACGGATGCGGCGTTTCTTCTCGCCGAAACAAGCCGTTGCTGTTTCGGCCCGAACCGCCGCAGCGCCTCGCTGCTCTATTGAACAGGCGAAAACGCCGTTTTGATTGGATAACAACAAGACGAGGGCTCCGATGCAGATTCGTCAGGCGCTTGGCTGCAAGGCATTGCTATTGTTGGTGGCGTTAAGCCTGGCCGTGACCGGTTGCAGCCGCATGAACCTCGCCTACCGCAATCTGCATTTGCTGATCCCCTGGTCACTCAACGATTACCTGGACATGAATCGCGACCAGCAGCAGCGCTTCCGCGCGCAACTGCGCGAACACTTGAGCTGGCATTGCCGGACACAGTTGCCCGCATATCTCGACACTATCGAGCGCCTGCAGCGACAAGTTCGTCAGGGTGAAGTCGACGAAACCACGCTTCGGGCTCATTACCAGGACGCGCAACAGGCGATTCACACCATCGCCGTGGAAATCACCCCGACCACGGCGCAGCTATTGCGCGACCTCGATGACGAGCAGGTGCACGAACTCAACGAGGCACTGGAGGATGATCGTCGCGAACGTGAGGAGAAATACCTGCAGCCACCACTGGAACAGCAGATAGGCGAACGTGCCGAACGCATGCGCGAGCGGGTCGAGCAATGGATGGGCAGCACCAACGAGGCGCAACGGCAACGCATCCTCCAATGGGCGCACACGCTCGGCGAGCAGAACCGATTCTGGCTGGCCAACCGGGTGCAGTGGCAGCAGACGCTGAGCAACGCGCTGACCGAGCGCCACGAAGCGGGTTTCGAGAAACGCGTCGCGACGCTGCTGCAGGACCGTGAATCCTTGTGGACGCCCGATTACAGAGCCGCCTTTGCGCGTACCGAGCAGGCGGCCATCGATCTTGTCAGCGACCTCTACGCCCTTTCCGATGCCGACCAGCGGCGTCATCTCGTCGCGCAATTGGAAGGCTTACGCAAGGATCTGAGCTCGCTGGATTGCCTGCCGGAGCCTCGCTGAATGCCAGCATCACGCCAATAAGCATCAGCCAGCGCCGGCCACGCCGGATCGACCTATCGTTTGCGACCGTATAGCAACAGCCCGACCACACCCGCCGCAATCCCACCCGCCACCAGCAGGGTATGCTGGCGCGGACGGCTGGTGCGCCAACCGCCATCGATTCGGCGCTGACCCAGTGCCGGATGGAACAGATTGCCCGACGACGGCGCGACCCGTTCGGCGCGGCGCAGCACGGCGCCAGTGAGCAGCCCCGACAGCCGATCGGAACCCGGGGTGATGAAGTGCGCGAAGCGCAGCAAGGTCGCCATCACGCCGACCGACGTGCTGTGGCGCGGATGCAGCGCCAGACTGACCATCGCCTCGGCCACCTGGCGGGGATCGCAGAGCGGTGGCGGGGGCTGCAACGAGCGCCCCGCATAGTTACCACCGTCGCGAAAACCGGGCGTATCCACCACCCAGGGATACACATCGCACACATGAATTCCGGGCCACTGCGCGAGCTCACCGCGCAGGGCCTGAGAGAACCCACGCAGGCCGAACTTGCTGGCCGAATAGGCCACCGCGAACGGCTGCGGCACCCAGCTGCCGACCGACAGGGTATTGATCAGCACGCCGCCGTTCTGCTGTTTGAAGTAGGGCAACACCACATGCGCGCCTCGCAGATAGCCGATCAAATCGGTCTGCACCACCTGTTCGTGCGCGTCCAGCGGCGTCTCGTGTTAAGCACCGACCGCACCGACGCCGGCGTTGTTGATCCAGACATCGATGCGGCCCTGACCGAACTCGGCGGCCGCACTGGCCAGTTGCTCCACGGAGTCACTGAGGGTCATATCGGTCGGCACCACAAGCGCTTCACCGCCGAGCGCCCGGCATTCCTGGGCAGCGTCCTGCAACGCCTCGTCATCGCGCGCGGCCAACACCACACGGGCTCGCTGGCGTGCGAAAGCCTGGGCGGTAGCGCGACCAATGCCACTGGACGCACCGGTGATGACCACCACCGCGCTCTCGAGTCTGGTCCCATTCATGCTCGCTCCTCCGGGTTTGCTGTCATTCATAGCTGACAGCCACGGCGAGGCAAACATTCCCTGCCGTCCCGAAGGATCGTCTGCGTCAAACCATTTGCAGCGGTCGTCGGCGAGTCGGTGGCGGAAAGGCCTCGTCGAGGATGCTCAGGTCCTCGGCCGACAGTTGTAGCTCCGCAGCGGACGCATTCGCGCGCAGATGAGCCGGGTTGGCCGATTTCGGTATCACCAGCACGCCGGGTTGGCGCAAGGCCCAGGCCAGCGCAACCTGAGGGGGCTGAGCTCCGTGCCGGCGCGCAACATCGACGACGATCGGATGGCGCAGCAGATCACCGCCCTGCCCCAAAGGACAATAGGCCATGACCGGCATGCCCTGCGTCTGGCACCAGGGCAGCAGATCGAATTCGATACCCCGCTCGCCGGGGTTATAGAGCACCTGATTGGTCGCGCACGCGGGTGCATCCAACTCGCGCATGTCGTCCAGATCGAAGTTCGACACGCCCCAGCGGAGAATCTTGCCCTGTTCTTTGAGCCGCTCGAAGGCTTCGACGGTTTCCACCAGCGGATACTGGCCACGCCAATGCAGCAGATACAGATCAATGCAGTCGGTGCCCAGGCGGCGCAGGCTGCGTTCGCAGGCCTCCGGCACACCTTTACGACTGGCGTTGTGCGGATAGACCTTGCTGACCAGAAATACCCGATCGCGACGGTTGCGGATCGCCTCGCCAACAACCTCTTCCGCACCGCCTTCGCCGTACATCTCCGCGGTATCGATGAGGGTCATGCCCAGCTCGATGCCGAGCTGCAGCGCGGCCACCTCGTTTCGGCGTTCGGCCGGTTTCTCGCCCATGTGCCAGGTACCCTGGCCAATTACAGGGACCACACCGCCGTCGGCCAGCCTCAAGGTACGCATCAGCCGTTCCCTCGCGGCGCGGTCTGCTCGGCAACCGGTTCGGCCCATGGATCGTAGGTACCAAAACTCCACAGATGCCCTTCGAGGTCACGGCAACTGAAGCCTCGGCCGCCGTAGTCCTCGTCTTTCAACTCGATGACGATCTCGGCGCCCGCGGCTTTGGCCTTGGTGTAGAGGGCGTCGGCGCTGTTGACGATGACATAGATGCTTTGCGTGGAGACGCCACCGACCTCGTCCGGCTGCCTGACCTGGCGACCATATTCCGAATCAGCCACCGGACCCAGCATCAGCATGCCGCTACCGAAACTGAGCTGGGCGTGAATGACGCCGACCTGCGCGTCTTCGACCACGCGCTGCTGCTCGAAATCGAACACCCGGCACAGCCATTCCAGCGCCGCGGGTACATCGCGGTAACGCAGGCAGGGGATCAAGTTGGACGTGGTGTTCTTGCTATACAGAGACATGAAAGCTCCTTCCGGTTGCCGCGGCATCGCCGAGAAAAAAAACGCACCGCATAGCATTCAGACCGATACCAGGCCCGACGTTCCACGGCTATGCACGCTCGGCCAAGCCGAGACGAATACCCAGGCCGATCAGCACCGAGCCGAGCACCCGATCGAGCCATTGACTCAAGCGACGGTTGCCGCGCAACGCCGAGCTCGCCCGAGCCGCCAGCTGGACCAGCGCACACTCCACCACGATCGCCACCAGAACCACCAGCACACCCAGAATCAGCAGCTGCAGGGCCACCGCACCCTGGTCCGGACGTACGAACTGTGGCAGAAACGCCATGAAGAAAATCGCTGCCTTCGGGTTGAAAATATCCACCAGGATGCCTTGGCGATAAGCCTGCCAGGCCGTGGTCCGCGGCGCGGTCTCAAGGTCGAGCTGCGTGCCCGCGCCCGCCGAGCGCAACGCTTGAATGCCGAGATACAGCAGGTACGCGGCACCGACATACTTGACTACGGCGAAGGCCAGCGCCGAGGTGGCCAGAATGGCTGATATCCCCATGGCAGCGGCCGCGACATGGACCAATGCACCGCTGCACACGCCGCACGCCGAGGCCACACCGACACGGCGCCCTCCGGACAATGTGCGCGAAAGGACGAACAGCAAATCGGGCCCCGGCGAAAGGTTCAGCGCCAGAGCGGCCGAGAAGAACACCAACCAGAATGCTGGATCCGACATGCCTACCTCCTGCTCGCCGCGAGGAAAACGACCATTAAATGTAGTTCAGCGAATGGACGTGTTCCAGTTTCGCCCCGCCCTGCGCAACATACACTTCGTCGGAAATCAGGCACTAGTCCACACTTTTGACTTTTTATTGTCACCCTGCTGAACTACTTTCATAGCCGCAATGTCAAAGCGCCAGACCGCGGCAGGGATCGCGGGCGCTG
>DPSI01000438.1:345-6599 GCA_003527165.1 Pseudomonas sp. | reverse complement strand
AGCATATGTCGAGCCGGTCGACGACAAGACCCTGCTGGAAAATGCCATCAAAGGCATGCTCAGCAACCTCGATCCGCATTCCGCCTATCTCGAACCCGAGGCCTTTGCCGAACTGCAGGAAAGCACCAGCGGCGAGTTCGGCGGCCTCGGCATCGAAGTGGGCATCGAGGATGGTTTCATCAAGGTGGTTTCACCGATCGACGACACGCCGGCTTCCAAGGCCGGCATCGAGGCGGGCGACCTGATCGTCAAGATCGATGGCAAGCCGACCAAGGGCATGTCGATGATGGACGCGGTCGGCATGATGCGCGGCAAACCGGGCAGCGACATTTCGCTGTCATTGGTGCGCGAGGGAGGCAAACCCTTCACGGTCAAGCTCACCCGCGCGGTGATCAAGGTCAACAGCGTCAAGAGCCAGATGCTCGAGCCCGGCTACGGTTATCTGCGCGTCACGCAATTTCAGATCAATACCGGCGAAGAGGTCGGCAAGGCCCTGGCGCGCCTGCGCAAGGAAAACGGCAAGAAGCTCAACGGGCTGGTGCTCGACCTACGCAACAATCCTGGCGGTGTGTTGCAGGCAGCAGTAGAAGTATCCGATCACTTCCTCACCGACGGCCTGATCGTCTATACCAAGGGCCGCATTGCCAATTCCGAGCTGCGCTTCAGCGCCGACCCGGCCGACGCCAGCGAAGGTGTTTCGCTGGTCGTGCTGATCAATGGTGGAAGCGCCTCCGCATCGGAAATCGTCGCCGGTGCCTTGCAGGACCAGAAGCGCGGCGTAGTCATGGGTACCGACAGCTTCGGCAAGGGCTCGGTGCAGACCGTACTACCGCTCAACAACGACCGCGCGTTGAAGCTCACCACCGCGCTTTATTACACACCCAACGGTCGCTCCATCCAGGCCCAGGGCATCGAACCGGATATCCAGGTGGCGCGCGCCAAGCTCACCCGTGAGCAGGCCGTCGAAGGCGTTCGGGAAGCGGACCTGGCCGGCCATCTCGGCAACGGCAACGGCGGCCCGGAGCGTCCCACCAATACCCCGATCGCCAGCGATTCACCGCGCCCCCAGGATGAGGATTTCCAGCTCGGCCAGGCATTGAATCTGCTCAAGGGATTGAACCTCACCCGCGGCCAGTAACGGATGGCACGGGTTGTACTTTCGCTGCTGGGAATGCTCTTACCGTTGCTGGCGATTGGCGCTCCTGATCTCGACGCTGATGCCACAGATGGAGCGGAACGCCTGGCGGCCATCTCGCGGATGCCGAAGCTGACGCTGGTGATCGACGATCTGGGTCAGAATGCCGCCCAGGACGCGCGTGTACTCGCCTTGCCCGGCCCGGTGACCCTGTCGATCCTGCCGGACACCCGCCACGCCACGAAGCTGGCTGAGCGGGCCAGGGCAGCAGGCAAGACGGTCATGCTGCATCTGCCCATGGCCCCTGCGGGCGGCCCCTACGCCTGGCATCCGCAACTGGCGCAGGCGGAGCTGACACGCCGCCTGGACAGAGCGCTGACGAAGGTTCCCCATGCCAGCGGTGTGAATAATCATATGGGCAGCAAGATGACCGATCAGCAGCAGCCTATGGCCTCCCTGATGAACGAGTTGCAACAGCGGCATCTGTTTTTCCTCGACAGTCGCACAAACGCAGCGACAGTTGCGGCCGCCGCAGCACAACGAATCGGATTGGCCAGCCTGTCGCGCGATATTTTTCTCGATGACGACCCCAGCCCGGACGCCGTCGCCGCGCAGTTCCGCGCCGCCGTGCGACTGGCTCGCACGCAGGGTTCAGTGGTGATCATCGGACACCCGCACCGGAGCACGCTGGCGCTACTGGAGCGAGAACTGCCGCGTCTGCCAGCCCAGGGGATCGACTGGGTGGATATCGGTCAGATGATCGCCACCCGAAGTAACCGGGCGATGGCTGCCCATGGCTTACACGGCATTTATCGCTGAAGCTCCCGTTCAGAGATAACGACGCATGATGGTGTCGATGGCACCGTCGCTCTTCATCTCGTTCAAAGCCTTTTGCAGCCGCGTCACGACTTCGTCCGGCGTCTGCCTGTTCAACGCGAGGAACAGTTGCGCATCGTTGAAGCGCAGTACCGTAGCCAGCCCGCTTACGCCGTCCTGTTTGCCAGGTATGGCCCGACAGGGTCGGTCGTTGCCCACAGGTCTATTTGCCCCTTTCAAGCGGCGCCCGCGAGGTGACAGCTCATAGGTAGCGATCAGTGATGCGGTCTATCGTTCCGTCAGCGCGCATCTGCTCCAGCGCGCCCTGCAGCTTTTCCACCGTCTCGTCGGAAACCTGCTTGTTCAGCGCCAGGAAAAGTTCTGCGCTGTCGAAACGCAGCACCCGCTTTAGTCCAGTCACGCCTTGTTGTTTCGCCAGGAAGCGTCCCGCCGGATCGCCCGTGGCCCAGAGATCGATGGCACCGTTTTGCAGCTTCTGGACGTTGGTTTGATCGCGCAAGGCCAGCGACGGCCGCATTCCCTGTGCCACGAGATGCTCGCCAATGGCATCACCCTTGTAGGCACCAATCCGGTACTGTCTGGCCTGCTCGAGACTGTTGATCTCGATTTCGCTGTCGGCGCGCGCCAGCAGCACCCAGTCATCCGGCCCGATAGGACCTACCCATTTGAACAGCGCTTCACGCTCAGGCAACCGAGCCGTCACGAACACGCCATAACCCGGCATCTCCAAAGCCATCTTGTAGATCCGCTCCCAAGGGAAGCGCAGGGTAAGGGTGTAGTCGATACCCGCGCGACGGCACATCTCGCGAATGATGTCGGAAGCGATGCCCGTGATGTTCTCGTCGCGCGCGAAATTCTTGCCATCGGCCGCCATGTTATAGGGAGGGAAATTCTCGGTGAGCAGATCGATCCGCTCCGGCGCGGCCTGCGCGACGGCAGCGGCCAGCGCCAGGCTGGTCGCCAGGGCAAGAAACATGGACTTCAACATTATTTTTGGATTCCCTGATGCAGGCGCGAGGGCCCGACCGCTTCCCTGAAACTGTTTTTTATCGTCGAATCGGCAGCAGGCTCAACGCATCACGATGCCGCAGCTAGCCATATAGGCCTTGGCTTCCGGCACGGTGTACTCGCCGAAGTGAAAGATGCTCGCTGCCAGCACCGCATCGGCCTTGCCCTCGATGATCCCGTCGGCCAGATGTTGCAGGTTGCCGACGCCACCGGACGCGATCACCGGGATGTGCACCGCTTCGCTGATGGCGCGCGTCACGCCGAGGTCGTAGCCGCTTTTGACGCCGTCCTGGTCCATGCTGGTCAAAAGGATCTCGCCGGCGCCCAGCGCTTCCATCTTCTGCGCCCAGCGCACGGCATCGAGCCCGGTAGGCTTGCGGCCACCATGGGTGAATATTTCCCAGCGTGGGGTTTCGCCCGGCTTGGAAACCCGCTTGGCATCGATGGCGACCACGATGCATTGCGAGCCGAAGCGCTCGGCGGCCTCGCCGACGAATTCCGGCGTGAACACCGCGGCGGTATTGATCGAGACCTTGTCGGCCCCGGCGTTGAGCAGGTTGCGGATGTCCTGCACGCTGCGCACGCCGCCGCCCACGGTCAGCGGGATGAACACCTGGCTGGCCATGCGTTCGACCGTATGCAGCGTGGTGTCGCGGTTGTCGACGCTGGCGGTGATATCGAGGAAGGTGATCTCGTCGGCGCCCTGCTCGTCGTAGCGCCGGGCGATTTCCACCGGATCACCGGCGTCGCGGATGTTCTCGAACTGGACGCCCTTGACCACTCGGCCGTTGTCGACGTCGAGACAGGGGATGATGCGTTTTGCCAATGCCATGGGCTTTTCTCCGGAAGCAGCTGCGCTGCAAGCAAACCGATCAACGCGGTGGTGGATCATGTTTACCGATCCACCGCGGACCTCCGATGAATGGAAACGCCATCCACCAGAGTCAGCGACTCATTCGTCCTTGTACTTCAGATCGCAGAGCGCCTGCGCTTCGGCTACATCGAGCGTGCCCTCGTAGATCGCACGACCGGTGATGGCGCCGATGATGCCGGGGGTGTTGGTCTCGAGCAGCTTCTGGATATCGCCGATATTGTGAATACCGCCGGAGGCGATCACCGGGATGCGGCTGGCATTGGCCAGGGCCACCGTAGCCTCGACGTTGCACCCCTGCATCATGCCGTCCTTGGCGATGTCGGTGTAGACGATCGCCGAGACGCCATCGGCTTCGAAGCGACGCGCCAGATCCACGGCCTGCACGCTGCTGACTTCAGCCCAGCCATCGGTGGCGACGAAACCGTCCTTCGCATCCAGCCCCACGATGACCTTGCCGGGGAAAGCCCGGCAGGCTTCGCCGACGAATTCGGGCTGCTTGACCGCCTTGGTGCCGATGATCACGTAGCTGACGCCGGCGCGGACGTAATGCTCGATGGTTTCCAGCGAACGGATGCCGCCGCCGATCTGGATCGGCAGGTTCGGATAACGCTGGGCGATCGCCGTGACGACCTCGCCGTTGACCGGCTGGCCTTCGAAGGCGCCGTTGAGGTCCACCAGATGCAGACGGCGGCAGCCGGCCTCGACCCACTTGGCGGCCATGGCCACCGGGTCATCGGAGAACACCGTGGCGTCATCCATAAGCCCCTGACGCAGACGCACGCAGGCGCCGTCCTTGAGATCGATGGCGGGAATAATCAGCATGGCTCGAACCTGTTCAAATCGGATGTCGGTTAAGGTCAGCTCTTCTCGAGCGCCCACAAGTCGCTTTCGATGCTTTCAAACCTTTCTTTCAGGTGTGTCTGCACATCGAAAATCGCCTTGTTGTAATACAGCGGAGCGATTTCACGGGCGAACAGATCAAGCACTTCCTGCGCCTCGAATGAGCCCAACTCCAGCTCGAAACGATCTTCCAGAAAGCGCTGTACGATCTGCTGCGCAGCCTGCTCCTGAGCGGAATCCAGCGTCAGGACCGGCGCCTTGAGCTTCGCCCGGCTCATTACCAACGACCATCCCAGGCGGCGAAGTTCTGCAGCAGCTGCAGGCCGTGGGTATGGCTCTTTTCGGGGTGGAACTGCACGGCGAAGCGCGAACCGTCGGCCAGCGCGGCGGCGAAATCCTTGCCGTAACGGCCGCGGCCGACCACCTGCCGTGGATTGCCCGCCTCGATGTAATAGCTGTGCACGAAATAGAAACGGCCATCGGCGGGAATGTTGTGCCAGAGCGGATGAGCGATTGCCTGCTCCACCTCGTTCCAGCCCATGTGCGGCACTTTCAGGCGCTCACCGTCCTCTTCCAGCTCCTTGCCGAAAAAGCGCACCTGACCGGGGAATAGGCCGATGCAATCGACACCGCCATTCTCCTCGCTGCGCTCCATCAGCGCCTGCATACCGACGCAGATGCCGAGGAAGGGGCGGTCGACGCTGACTTCCCGCACCAGCTCGTCGAAGCCCAGGCGGCGAATCTCGGCCATGCAGTCGCGGATCGCACCGACGCCCGGAAACACCACGCGATCGGCCTCGCGGATGACCTGCGCATCGCTGGTGATCAGCACCCGACCGGCGCCGACGTGCTCGAGCGCCTTGGCGACCGAGTGCAAGTTGCCCATGCCGTAATCGATGACTGCAACGGTCTGCATTACAGGCAACCCTTGGTCGATGGCATCTGGCCGGCCATGCGCTCATCCAGCGTCACCGCCATGCGCAGCGCGCGGCCGAACGCCTTGAAGACGGTTTCGATCTGGTGATGGGTGTTGCACCCGCGCAGGTTGTCGATGTGCAGGGTCACCAGCGCATGATTGACGAAGCCCTGGAAGAATTCCTGGAACAGGTCGACATCGAAGCCGCCGACGGTCGCGCGGGTGTAGGGGACATGCATCTGCAGACCCGGACGCCCGGAAAAATCGATGACCACGCGCGACAGCGCTTCGTCCAGCGGCACGTAGGAATGCCCGTAGCGGGTCATGCCTTTCTTGTCGCCGACCGCCTTGGCAAATGCCTGACCGAGGGTGATGCCGACGTCTTCCACGGTATGGTGGTCATCGATGTGCAGATCGCCCTTGCACTCGATATCCAGATCGATCAGCCCGTGACGGGCGATCTGGTCGAGCATGTGTTCGAGAAAAGGCACGCCGATGGCGAAACGGGCCTTGCCGGTGCCATCGAGGTTAATGGTGGCCTTGACCTGGGTTTCCAGGGTGTTGCGCTCTACGCATGCCGTACGTTCGGACATCGACAGCTCCGCTGATCGTGGGGCTAAAAAAGAGCGGCATTATAAGCGCAA
>DPSI01000438.1:0-294 GCA_003527165.1 Pseudomonas sp. | reverse complement strand
ATTATAAGCGCAAACCCTCTTGCGCGGATATGCGCGAGGCGGCTCGACCAGCCTGCAAGCGGCCGGCCGAATGGGCCCTACTTCCAAGACACCCTGTATTGCGGCTTGAAGCCTCACATATCGGCCTTCGCAACCAGGCACCGCCAAGCAGATTTCGGGTCCGACCAAAGGCAGCGCGTCGGGCCGGCGGTAAGGCCGTCGTGCGCTGGCAAGCCGGCTGGGGTTATGCTTGCCGACACCTATTCAGCGCGTCAGGTCAGCATGCCCGTATTCGTCGAAACCGTAACCGAGCCC
>DPSI01000258.1:4650-5233 GCA_003527165.1 Pseudomonas sp. | reverse complement strand
CGACCGCATAGCGTCACGGTATTTTCCCTGGTCAGCGCCACCGACCGCCTGGTGCTCACCGGTGAGGTCGAACAGATCAGCGAACAGCTGGCACGCGCGACCATCTATCTGTTGATCGACGAGCTGATCCGCTACCCCGAGGAAGAGCAACCTCGGCGCCTGGCCAAATTGAAAGAAACCCACGGCTTCGGCTATGCGCTGGAACTGCTCACCCGCGACAGTGCCAGCCTCGATGATGATCAACGCCGTCGCCTCGACGAGGGCGACACGGTCATGGCGCTGGACAAGGGCGGTGATGCCATCCGCGTGTTCGCCGCGATTTCCGGAACGCCCTGGATCATGTCGCTGGGCCCGCTGCATCAGCTGAACCCCTATCCGCCGCAGCTGTTGATTCTGATTGGCGTGCTCGGGTTGTCGCTGATCGGGCTCACTGTCTATCTGTTGGTACGCCAACTCGAACAGCGTGTGCGTGAAGTAGAAAGCGCCGCCACGCGCATCGCCAGTGGCCATCTGGAGGCCCGCGTGCCGGATGCCGGGACGGATTCTGTCGGGCGATTGGCAAAGGCCTTCAACGGCATGGCCT
>DPSI01000258.1:3750-4502 GCA_003527165.1 Pseudomonas sp. | reverse complement strand
AGCGTCTGTTGGCGGTCCAGCGGGAGATGGTCAGCGCAGTGGCTCACGAGCTGCGCACGCCGGTCGCGCGGTTGCGCTTCGGGCTGGAAATGGCCGGGTCGGCGCAAAACCCGGAAGCACGAGCCCGGTACCTCGAGGACATGGACGGCGATATCGATGACCTCGACCGTCTGGTCGACGAAATGCTGGTGTACACGCGTCTCGAGCGTGGTTCGCCGGAACTCACCTTCCAGGCGGTCGACCTGAGTGCCCTGGTCGATCAGGTAATTGGTGAGCTGGCACCGCTGCGGTCGAGCGTACGGGTCGAACGTGGGGCCTGCGTGTTGGCCGATGATGGCAGCACTGTGGTCGAGGCCGAACCGCACTATCTGCGCCGCGCCTTGAGCAATCTGATCACCAACGCCATGCGGCATGCCGAAACGCGGGTCCAGGTGAGCTTCGTCATCGACGCCGAGCGGGCGCAGCTGGCGGTCGACGACGATGGGCCGGGTGTGCCGGAAGAAGCCTGGGAGAAGGTCTTCGCGCCTTTCCTGCGCCTAGACGACAGCCGCACGCGCGCCTCTGGCGGCCATGGCCTGGGGCTGTCCATCGTTCGGCGGATTTCCTACTGGCACGGCGGCCGTTCACAGATCGGCCACAGCGAACTGGGCGGCGCCCGCTTCAGCCTGGTCTGGCCGCGCAAACAGCCGGGTCAGTAGAGCGCTGCGTTGGGGTGATCATTGCGTTCTACGGGTTGATCATGCGCATCGTTG
>DPSI01000258.1:0-3557 GCA_003527165.1 Pseudomonas sp. | reverse complement strand
GTTGATCATGCGCATCGTTGGTTTACCTGTAGGGTCGAATTCATTCGACCGAGTTCGCATACCGGGCCCAACGGTTGTTCCGCACAACTGGGCGAACAAGTTCGCCCCTACAGGTTGATCATGCGCATCGTTGGGTTACCCGTCGGGTCGAATTTATTCGACCGAGCCCGGACCGGGCCCAACGGTTGTTCCGCACAACTGGGCGAACAAGTTCGCCCCTACGGGCTTATGCGCATCGTTGGGTTACCTGTAGGGTCGAATTCATTCGACCGAGCTCGCACACCGGGCCCAACGGTTGTTCCGCGCCACTGGGCGAACACGTTCGCCCCTACAGGCTGCTCATGCGCATCGTTGGGTTACCCGTAGGGTCGAATTTTATTCGACCGAGCCCGGACCGGGCCTAACGGTGTTGTTCCGCACAACTGGGCGAACAAGTTCGCCCCTACAGGTTGATCATGCGCATCGTTGGGTTACCCGTAGGGTCGAATTCATTCGACCGAGCTCGCACACCGGGCCCAACGGTTGTTCCGCGCCATTGGGCGAACAAGTTCGCCCCTACGGGTTCATGCGCATCGTTGGGTTACCCGTAGGGTCGAATTTATTCGACCGAGTTCGCACACCGGGCCCAACGGTTGTTCCGCACAACTGGGCGAACAAGTTCGCCCCTACGGTTGATCATGCGCATCGTTGGGTTACCTGTAGGGTCGAATTTATTCGACCGAGCCCGCGCCGGACCCAACGGTGTTGTTTCCGCGCCACTGGGCGAACAAGTTCGTCCCTACAGGCTGCTCATGGGCATCGTTGGGTTACTGTAGGGTCGAATTTTTTATTCGACCGAGTTCGCACACCGGGCTCAACGGTTGTTCCGCGCCATTGGGCGAACAAGTTCGCCCCTACGGGCTGCTCATGCGCATCGCGTTATCCGCCATCCTGAACCTGTGACGAACAGGCCGGGATGCTGACCAGGCTCAGCAGGTAGTCCTCGAACTGCGCGAACTGGCCATCCAGTTCTGCGCCGGTCTTCCATTCATCTGAGAGGTCGTTGAGCAGGCGCAGGCGTGCGTGGCCGTCGGTATCGACATGGGTCAGTTCGGCTTCCTGGAAATAGAAGCGCTTGTTCACCAACGGATAGAGCGCCTTGAATAGGCTCTCCTTGATCGAGAAGGTCAGGGTAACGCGCAATGCTCGCTGTTCGTCGTCCAGCTCGGCGTAACCTTCCAACTCCTGTGGCGTGAGAATTTCAGCCGCCAGCCGATCGGCCCGGGTGACGGGCAGCAGCTTTTCCACATCCAGCCCCAGCCCTCGCCACTGTTCGCTTCGCGCCGCCACCGCCGCGGCCCAGCCGGTGCCATGGGTGATGGAGCCGACTACACCGGTCGGCCAGCAAGGGGAGCGGTCTTCGCCAATGGTGGGGATGCCCGGCACACCGGTCACCCGGCGCAGTGCTTCGTGGGCGCAAATCCGGCCGGCGAGAAATTCGGTCTGGCGTTTGCTCACCGCCGTCATGGCAGGAATACCCCAGCGATGGAAGTCCTCTGGATCAAGCAGGCCGGGATCGAAGCGGGTGCTGAGCAGGTGCACGCCTGGAAGCGCGCACGGCAGCGGCCAATGATCGAGCAAAGGCGAGCAGCAGGCGGGATGTTGGGGATGCTGATTCATGCGCGCTTTTGCTCTGTGTGGTGAGTTGTCAGCTTTAAGCCCGCAGGCTTAAGCCTTTGTGGGAGGTGAGCCCATGGATAACAACCGGCCTTTCAGCCTACTAGTGTGCCTTAACAGCCGCTGCAAACGCAGGTCCGGCGTGCATCGCTCAAGGGGCGGCGGGGCGCGCGAGAATCTTGGGCGCGGCCTCGACGATTTGCCGCGACAGGTTTTCCATCCGCGGCGACTGCACTTTCCAGGTGTGCCAGTACAGGGAAATATCCAGCGGCGAATCCGCAGCCAGGTCGACCACCGCACCTTGCGCCAGGGCATCGTCCAGCAGCAGCTCCGGCACCATGCCGTAGCCCAGACCATAGCGGATCGCGCCGAAGTGCGGCTCGGCGCCGGGAACGAAATGGCAGGGATAGGCCCCTTCCGGCAGGCCCAACTGACGCAGCAGAAAGGATGAGGTGAGGCTGTCCTTGTGGGTGTAGGCGACCACAGGGGCCTTGCGTGCGGCGCTCCGGGTCAGGCCGTTAGGGAAGTGTTGCAGGCGAAAGCCGCTGGAGGCCACCAGGCGATAACGCATGCTGCCCAGCGGGCTCGCCGTGCAGCCGCGCATGGGCCTGGGTTCGGTGCTGATGCAGCCGATCGCAAGACCGGTTTCCAATAGGCTGTAGGTGTGGTCCTGGTCTTCGACGGTCAGGTCCAGCAGCACACGTTCGCGAATCAACACTTCGGCCAGCGCCGGGAAGAACCAGGTGCCGAGAGTGTCGGCGTTGAGTGCGGCCACTACCACTAGCGGTGCATCGCTGCGCTCGGCCAGATCCGCCATCAGGTCGGCTTCGAGCAAGGTCGCGCGCTTGAGATACTGCAGCAACCGCTGGCCGGTCTCGGTGGGGCGACAGGGCCGGCTGCGCACCACTAACGCGTTGCCCAGCGCACTTTCCAGGGCGCGTACGCGCTGCGAAATCGCAGGTGGCGTCAGGTGCAGGCGTAGCGCCGCTTGCTCGAAGCTGCCGGTCTTGATGACAGCGCGGAAGGCTTCGGTCTGCTTGGGGTCGAGATTCAAGCTGTGATTCTCAGATTAAGGAAATATTTGTATAGCCTAAATTTACTTAGCTAAGCCGATTAAGTCTGAGTGTGCCCCATAATCGCGCGCCTTTCAGCTGCCTCGCCCCATTTGGAGTCGCGCCGTGACCTTGTTGCACATCATCTACCTCATAGCGATCACGGCGGAAGCCATGTCCGGCGCCATCATGGGCATGCGCCGCGGTATGGATCTGTTCGGCATCTGCCTGCTGGGCACGGTTACCGCACTGGGCGGCGGTACGGCGCGCGACGTGCTGCTGGGTCACTATCCGATCGGCTGGATCGCCCATCCCGAATACCTCGGCTTCACAGTCGGCGCGGCCATTGTCACCGCCGTGGTCGCGCGGCACATGCATCACCTGCGACAGGTGTTTCTGCTGGTCGATGGCCTGGGTCTGGTGGCCTTTACGGTGATCGGTTGCGGTGTTGCGATGGAGATGGGCGCGCACCTGTCGATCGTCGTGCTGGCCGGTGTGATCACCGGGGTGTTCGGCGGACTGCTGCGCGACATCCTGTGCAACGAGGTGCCGATGGTGCTGCAGCGCGAGCTGTATGCCACGGTGGCGCTGTTTACCGGTGTGCTCTACGTCGGCCTGCTGTGGCTGGGTATCGGCAACTCCATCGCCTCGCTCGCCACGCTCTGTGCCGGGTTCCTGTTCCGCGTGCTGGCAATGACCTTTCAGTGGAAGCTTCCCGACTTTCAGGGGCGCGACATCCGCGGTCTCGACTGAACGGCGGCAAGCTGCTGATCCCGACGGATTGCTCACACCCCGTCGCCAGATGGCCCAGGTAAGCAGATTCCCTCTCGGCGAGCCGCTACACTAGGG
>DPSI01000256.1 GCA_003527165.1 Pseudomonas sp. | reverse complement strand
AACCGCTCTTCCGATCTTCAGCCGGGCCAGCTCAGTTCATTCCAGGCGTTGATGCTCAGCGTCGCCGGGCGCGTCGGCGCCGGCAACATCGCCGGTGTCTCGGTCGCCATCATGCTGGGCGGACCAGGTGCGATTTTCTGGATGTGGATCGTGGCGCTGGTCGGGATGGCCACCAGCTACTTCGAGTGCTCGCTGGCGCAGCTGTACAAGCGTCGTGAAGCCGACGGCGGCTATCGCGGCGGCCCGGCGTTCTACATCCAGCACGGCCTCGGCCAGCGCTGGCTGGGCATCGTGGTGTCGCTGTTGTTGCTGGTGACCTTCGGCTTCGGCTTCAACGCTGTGCAGTCCTATACCGTTGCCAGCTCTCTGAACGATACCTTCGGCGTGCCCACCTTCATCAGCGGCATCGTGCTGATGGTGGTGATCGGCCTGATCATCTTCGGTGGCATCAAGCGCATCGCCAAGTTCGCCGACGTGCTGGTCCCGGTGATGGCGTTCTCCTACATCGCCATGGCCATCTTCGTCATTGGCAGCAATGCCGGCGCGATTCCCGACGCCTTCGCCACCATCTTCCGCAGCGCCTTCGGTCTCGAACCGGCATTCGCTGGCGGCATCGGCGCGGCGATCATCATGGGCGTCAAGCGCGGCCTGTTCTCCAACGAAGCGGGGCTGGGTAGCGCGCCCAACGTGGCGGCAGTGGCCGAGGTCAAGCATCCGGTGGCCCAAGGCATCGTGCAGTCGCTGAGCGTGTTCATCGACACCATCGTGCTGTGCAGCTGCACCGCGCTGATCATCATTCTCTCCGGTGTGTTCGAGCCGGGCAGCGACATGGCCGGTGTAGTCCTGACACAAACCGCCGTGGCCGCCGTGGTCGGCGAATGGGGCCGGGTATTCATCAGCGTGGCGCTGCTGCTGTTCGTGTTCACCACCCTGATCTACAACTACTACCTCGGCGAGAACGCACTGGGCTTTTTTACCAGCGAACGTTGGCCGGTCATGGTCTACCGAGTGATGGTTATCGGCCTGGTGATGTGGGGTTCGATCCAGGATCTGGGTACGGTGTTCAGTTTCGCCGACGTCACCATGGGCCTGCTCGCCATCTGCAACCTGATCGCCCTGGCCCTGCTGTTCAAGGTGGGCCTGCGGCTGATGCGCGACTACGATAGCCAGCGTGAGGCTGGAATCGAGTCACCGGTGTTCGATCCGAAGAACTTCGCTGATCTGGATCTGGATCCGAGCGCCTGGCCAGCCAGAGCCAGCGGTGAAGCGCCGGCCAAGAATGCGAGCGCCTCCAGCCAGGCGCATCAGCACTAAGTTGATCCGCGTCGTTTGAACAGGGGCCACAGGCCCCTGTTTTCATATAGGAGACCCTATGCCGGCTTCCAGAAACATCATGGTGTTGTACACCGGCGGCACTATCGGCATGCAACAGAGCGCCGAGGGCCTGATGCCCGCGTCTGGCTTCGCCAGCAGGCTGCGCGAACAGCAGAACCAGCAACCCGAGCTGGTGCTGCCGGATTGGCAGTTCCGCGAACTGCTGCCACCGATCGATAGCGCCAACATGAATCAGGCCAACTGGCTGGCCATGGTCGAGGCCATTCGGGCCGGAGTCGAACAGGACGGCTGCGATGGCGTGCTGGTGCTGCATGGCACCGATACCCTGGCGTACAGCGCCGCCGCTCTGAGCTTCCTGCTCCTCGGGCTCGAAGTGCCGGTGCTGCTGACGGGTTCCATGCTGCCCGCCGGTGTACCGGGCAGCGATGCCTGGAGCAATCTGTTCGGCGCCCTACAGGCGCTGCACGCTGGCGTCGAGCCTGGCGTACACCTGTATTTCAGCGGCAAGCTGATGCCCGGCGTTCGGGCCAGCAAGCTGGGCACCTCGACCCTCGACGCCTTCGACGTCTCGCCTCGACTGCGCCAGGGCCAGCGTGCGCCGATCATTCCGGCCTCGCTCGACTATCGCCAGCCGCGCCGTCCGGTCGGCTTGGCGGTATGGCCGTTCTATCCGGGTATCCAGGCATCACAACTGCGTGGCCTGCTGTCCAACGGCGTGCAGGGGCTGTTGCTGGAATGCTACGGCAGCGGCACGGGCCCGGCTGATGATGCCGAGTTGCTGGCGGCCTTGAAGCAAGCACACGAGCGTGGCGTGGTACTGGCGGCGATCAGCCAGTGTCCACAGGGTCACGTCGAGTTCGGTATCTATGCTGCCGGCAGCAAGCTGGCGGCCAGTGGAGTGATCTCCGGCGGCGGCATGAATCGCGAAGCGGCGCTCGGCAAGCTGTTCGCCTTGCTTGGCGCCGGCTTGTCGCAGACGGAAGCCGAACACTGGTTCACCCTAGACCTCTGCGGCGAGCTCGCTGACTAGCGATGCCCGCGGCTCAGCTCGATTCGAGGTCCCGTGTCTGCAGACAGGCACGAACCTGTCGCCGCAACTCGTCGAGGTCCAGCGGTTTGCCCAGACGAGCCTGACAATCAATCTCTCCACCTGCTTCGCTCGACGCACTCAGCACGATGACCGGCATCTCGCGTGTGGCCGGCGCCTGGCGCAGCAGCGTCAGCAGTTCCTCGCCCTTCAGCTCGGGCAGATCGAGGTCCAGCAATAACAGTTCCGGTGGATTGGCGAGCAACTGTTCCAGCGCGGTCCGACCGTTATCGATCACGTTGATCTCGCTGATCTCGGCCAGCGCCTTGCGCACCAGCAGCTGGCTGGCCGGATCGTCTTCGACGTAGACGATCCGGGGCCGCTCGCGGGTCGACAGCACAGGCTGCGGTTCGAGAATCGGCAATGCGACCCAGAAAACGCTACCGGCACCCAGCTCGCTCTGTACGCCGATGCTGCCGCCCATCAGCTTGGCGTATTCCAGGCTCAGCGACAGGCCGATGCCGGCGCCCTGGATATTGGAATTCTCGCGCCCCAGGCGCTGGAACGGCTCGAACAGCTGAGCCTGCAACGCCTCGTCGATGCCCAGCCCGGTGTCCTTGACCAGCAATCTCACCTGCCCCGCTACCGTTTCGATGCTCAGCAGAATCCGCCCAGCCGGTTTGTTGTATTTGATGGCGTTGGACAGCAGATTGAGCAGCACCTGTCGCAGACGCCGTGGCTCGGCCAATACCTCGATAGGCGCCACCGGCAGGTCGAACTCGA
Organism: Pseudomonas sp.; assembly: GCA_003527165.1. GTDB lineage: Bacteria > Pseudomonadota > Gammaproteobacteria > Pseudomonadales > Pseudomonadaceae > Stutzerimonas. Next base: position 2,134 of record DPSI01000256.1, on the reverse strand, counting down.
GCTGCAGGCCATGGCGCTGAATGTCGAGTGCGACCAGCTCGGCGCATTCGCGCATCAGTGCGGTGACTTCGACCCGTTCGAGCTCCAGCCGTGGCCGCTCGGCCTGCAGGCTCGACCAGTCGAGGATGTCCCCGAGTAGCTGATTCAGGTGACGGCTGGCCAGCAGAATCTCGTCGAGATAGTCGGCCGCCTCTGGATCGGTTTCGGGCGAACAGTCCATGCGCATCAGTTGAGCGAAGCCGAGGATCGCATTAAGCGGTGTACGCAACTCGTGGCTGATAATGGAAATCAGATGGGTCTTGGCCTGGTTAGCGGCCTGGGCCTGCTGCGTGACTTGACGCAGGTCCTCCTCGACCCGCTTGATCGCATCGATATCCACATGTGTGCCGGCCACCAGCGTGGCTTCGCCGGTCTGCGGATCACGTTCAAGCACACGGCCACGGCTGAGCAGCCAGTGGTATTGGCCGAGGGCGTCGGCGAAGCGGAACTCGCTTTCGTAGCGCAGGGCATCGCCCTGATGCATGCGGGCCAGTTCGGCGCGCACCTTGGGCACATCGAGCGGATGGATGCGTTGCAGGAATTGCGCTTCGCTGAGCCGCGACGAAGGCAGCCCGAAACGGGCCGGCAGGCGCCCGCCGAACTGCAACGTGGCGCTGCGCATGTCATTTTCCCAGAGGCTTTCGGTGGCGCTTTCAAGCACCAGCTCGAGGCGTTTCTGTGTCTGCGTCCGCTGCGCCTCGCTGAGTTCAAGCTGGCCACCGATGGCCTGGGTGTGCTGCGCCAGCTCGTCGAGCTCACGGATATCCGAGGCGACCGGCTGCGGCCGCCACTGGCCGAGGCCGATCTGGCCCATCATTCGCGAGATGCTGGCGATAGGGGTGAGCAGTGCCTGACTGAGCCGTCGCGCACGCAGCCACATATAGGCGAAGAACAAAAGATAGAACAGCAGCAGCCCGGCAATCAGCAGGTAGCCGATCTGCTGATAGCGGCTGGCCAAGGCATTGGTCTGACTGAACACTTCGGCCTCGTCCACCACCGCCAACAGGTGCCAGCCGGTCTGCTCCACCGTGGCCCAGGCCACCAGCTGCTGGCGACCATCGAGGTTCAGGCGCTGCACGCCTTCGGTCTGCGCGGCAATGGCGTGCGCCAGTTCGCGGGTTTCCGGCCGGCGACCGAGGCGGAAGTCCTCGGGTTTGAAAATCTCCCGGTGAATCGCTTCGTGGTATGAATGCTCGGTCAGCTCGTCGAGGCCGAACTGGCGCTCCCCCGCCTCGGGCAGCGCCATGATGCTGAGGTCGCGACTGATCAGCACGCCATAGCCATTCCAGGGCACCCGAAGGCTGCCTATCTGCTCCAAAATGCCGCTGACGGTGATATCGATGCCGCTGACCCCTTCCAGAAAGTCGCCGCGATATACCGGCGCGATGGCCGACATCATCCAGCCGTGCCCGGCCGGATCCAGGTAGACATCGGTCCAGACCACTCGACGCGCCGGGTTATGCCAAGAACTGGCCAGGTAATAGAAGTTGTAGCTCGGGATAACCACGTCCGGCGGATACTGCTCCGCGGTGTCGAACCAGGGGTAGATGTGGTTGTAGCTGTCCCAGCTGTTGAAATAGAGACTGGCGATCAACGGGTTCGCCGCGTGCAGCTCCTTCATCAGCGGATCGAGCCGGTGCAAGCGCGCGACTTTTTCCAGGTCCTGCTGCTCGGGCGCGGTGGCGCCGGAGTAAAAGCTCGCCGCACCGCCCTCGTCATGCGGGCTGTAGCGCACCCCACCGGCACCAAGCCTCAGCTGCGCAGGTGGCTCGGGGCCGTCTTCTTCCAGCGCGCGGACGGTGAAATTGCGAAACAAGCTCGCAGCGCTCGCCACCTGTTGCAGCTGCTGACTGATGATTCGCGACTCGCGGTCGGCCGCAGCCTGTAATTCGGACAGCGCGGTCTCGCGCAGATGCTCGATTTGCGCATCACGGATGGCATTGTTGGTCAGCAGGTAGGCCGCGATCAGCACCACCTCGACCAGCACCAGCGGGATCAGCGCGCTCTGGACGAAAGCGCGCCAGATCCATTGTCGTATCCCGGTAGGGGTTTTCGATGACACAACGCCGCTCCAGCGATCCGATTCAAGCGCCTG
>DPSI01000085.1:999-2907 GCA_003527165.1 Pseudomonas sp. | reverse complement strand
GACGATGGCCAGCCCCAGGCCATGGTTGGCGCCACTGTTGCGGCGCGACGGGTCGACCCTGAAAAACCGCTCGAACAGTCGCGGCAGATGCTCATCGGCGATTGCTTCACCGGGGTTGGCCACGCCAACGTCGACCCATCCGTCTTTCTCGCTGATGCGGATATGCACGGTTTGCCCCGCCACGGTGTGCTGCACGGCGTTGTTGATAAGGTTGATCAATGCGCGGCGCATATGGGTCTTATCGATCTGCACCTGGGCATCACCGCTGAGCTGCACCTCGACCCTCGCGTCGTCGAGGATGAAATCCAGGTAGTCCAGCGCGGTGCCGACCTCCTCGGCAAGCGAGACGTCTGTCAGCCCGGTCGCCTTGCTCCCTTGATCGGCGCTGGCCAGGAACAGCATGTCGATGATGATGGAGCGCAACCGTTCGAGTTCCTCGAGGTTCGATTGCAGGACCTCGAAATAGTCCTCCGCCGAACGGCCCCGAGTCAGCGCTACCTGTGTCTGGCCAATGAGGTTGGTCAGTGGCGAGCGCAACTCGTGCGCGACATCCGCATTGAAGGATTCGAGCCGTTCGTAGGCCCTCTCGACGCGATCGAGCGTGGCATTGAACGCGGTGGCGAACTGCTCGAGTTCCGGCGGCAACGAGGACAGCTGCAACCGTCCGGAAAGACGCGGGGGCGTCAGCTTCAGCGCCTCTTCGGATAACCGGATCAGGGGTTTGAGACCAATTCGCGCGACCCAGTAGCCCAACGCGGCCGCCAGCAGGATTCCGGCAATCGCCAGGCCAATCAGCACCAGCAGCAGATGGCGCTGGGTTTGCCAGAAGGCCTCGGTATCGATACCGATCAGAAAGCGCAGCGGTGGGCGCTGCTCCTTAGCGGGAAGCTCCTGTAGCAGCACCTTGAACGGATAGTCGTAACCGCTGAGCGTCAGATCGTAAGTGCCCTCTGCTCCTTGGGCAAAGCGGCGCAAGCTCGCGCCCGGCTCTCCATATTCATAAGTGGGATCGTCACTGACCACCCAGAATCGGATGCGACTGTCTTCTTCGCTGAGCAGCGCCAGTTTGCGACGCATCTTGGTCCAGTGCTCAGGCGTTCCGTAGCGATTGAGCGACGCCTCGAGCACGCTGTAGCGCGCATCCAGTTCCGCCTCGGGCAACAGCCCTAGCCCTTTGTCCACCTGCTGATAGAGCGCCCAGCCAATCAACAGGAAGATGACCGCGGCCACCAGCGTGAACATGCCGCTCAGGCGCAGCGCGATGGAGTCAGTAGACACGACGGTCTTCCAGCACGTAGCCCATACCGCGGATCGTATGCAGGAGCTTGTGCTCGAACGGACCGTCAAGCTTGGCCCGCAGACGCTTGATCGCGACCTCGACCACATTCGCATCGCTGTCGAAGTTGATGTCCCAGACCATCTCGGCGATGGCCGTCTTGGAGAGAATCTCCCCATGCTGCCGTGCCAGTACGCTGAGCAACGAAAATTCCTTCGCGGTGAGATCCAGCCGGGTCTCGGCTCGGGTCGCCTTGCGACTGATCAGGTCGACCCAGAGGTCGGCAACGGTGATTTGTACCGGCTCATACCCACCGCCTCTGCGTGTGAGCGCCTGCAGGCGCGCGACCAGTTCCAGGAACGAGAAGGGCTTGCCCAGATAATCGTCGGCCCCTTCGCGCAAACCACGTACCCGATCCTCCACCCGTTCGCGCGCAGTGAGCATGATTACCGGTGTCTGCTTGCGGGCCCGTAAGCTGCGCAGCACACCGAAACCATCCAGGCCAGGCAGCATGACGTCCAGGATGATCACGGCGTAATCGCGCTCGAGCCCCAGATGCAGCCCTTCAATGCCATCGGCCGCGCGGTCCACCGTATATCCCTGTTCGGTCAGCCCACGGTGCAGGTAATCAG
>DPSI01000085.1:0-844 GCA_003527165.1 Pseudomonas sp. | reverse complement strand
GCAGGTAATCAGCGGTCTTTTCTTCGTCTTCGATAACCAGAACGCGCATGGCCTCAGCCTCAGTGATCGATTGCCGGTTGAAAGGTTGGCGCACGGCGATGGAACACCCGCTCCAGCCACAAGTATATGACTGGCGTCGTGAACAGCGTCAGCGCCTGGCTGACCAGGAGCCCGCCCACCACCGCGATGCCCAGCGGCTGGCGCAACTCCGCGCCGGGGCCCGAGCCGATGATCAAAGGTACGGCACCGAGCATGGCGGCCAGGGTTGTCATGATGATTGGCCGGAAGCGGGTGACGCAGGCCTCGTAAATCGCATCCCGAGGGGACAAGCCCCGACTGCGCTGAGCATCGAGCGCGAAATCGATCATCAGGATCCCGTTCTTCTTGACGATACCGATCAGTAGCACCAGCCCGATCAGGGCCATGATCGAGAAGTCCTGCCCAAACAACCAGAGCAACACCAGCGCCCCCAGCCCGGCTGACGGCAATGTCGAGATGATGGTCAGTGGGTGAACGAAGCTTTCGTATAACACCCCCAGGATGATGTAGACCGCGACCAGTGCCGCGAGAATCAACCATGGCTGGCTCGCCAGGGAGCTCTGGAAAGCTTGTGCAGCGCCCTGGAAGCTGCCGCTGATCTCGGCGGGCATTCCAATGTCATTTTTTGCCTGCTCGAGCATTGACACCGCGTCGCCCAGCGCAACACCCGCGGCGAGATTGAACGACAGGTTGGCCGCAGGTGACATGCCGTCGTGACTGATGGACAGCGGACCACTGACAGGTGCACCGACTCGCGCAACGGCGGATAGGGGCACCATTTCCCCGCTGAGGGGCGACCTCAGGT
>DPSI01000082.1 GCA_003527165.1 Pseudomonas sp. | reverse complement strand
ATTTCAAGGTGAAGGATGCCGAGCTTGCGTTTCAGCCCGGTTGGCCGGTGTTGCGCGAAGGCCGTGGCGAGGTGCTGATCGAGAACAGTGGTGTGCGGGTACGGCTTGCCGAGGCACGCATGCTCGACAGCCGTGTGCACGACGCCAAGGCTGAAGTTCGCCACGGGCGTGGCGCCCAGGCACTGCGGCTTGATATCGAAGGACAGGTGGATGGCCATTTGCGAGATGCGTTGACGCTGATGCAGGTAGCACCGATCGGCACTGAGGGGCTGTTTGCCGGCTGGCGTGGTGACGGGCCATTGAGCGGGACACTCAAGCTGGACATTCCGCTGGCCAAGGGCGAGCGCCCTCAGGTGGATGCCGAGTTTTCCAGCCGCGATGCCTCACTGTACGTCGCGCAGGCGGACCTGCAACTCGAAGCGCTGGGCGGCGAGTTTCGCTATGACAGTGAGCGAGGTTTCAGCGCCAAGACGTTCCGCGGCCGCACGCTGGGCAGTCCGATTCAGGGCACGGCGGTCGCCACCGGGGAACCGGGCAGTCCGTCCACTCGGATCGAGGCGTCAGGCACCGTGGCCCTGCAACGCCTGCTGGCGTGGCGGGAAATCGAACAGCCGCTGCCCGCTTCTGGAGAATTGCCGTTCCGAATGAGCCTTTTTCTGAGCGGTGCTGACAATCACTTGCAGGTGGATTCGTCCCTGCTGGGTACCGAACTGTCGCTTCCGGCGCCGTTCGGCAAGACGGCCAAGGAGCGCCGCGACACCACGCTGCGTATGACCTTGGGAGGAGAGCGCCAACGCTACGCGCTCAGACATGACGCGCTGGCAGCCCTGACCTTCGACGCGCCGAGCGGTGACTGGGCCGAAGGCAGTGGTGAGCTGGTGCTGGGCGGCGCTGCGGCGAACATGCGCACCGACAAAGGCCTCTACGTACGTGGCAGCGTTCCGCAGCTGGATCTGGGCGAATGGCAGACCCTGTTGGAGACCTACGGTGAGACGTCGGCGAATCAGGCGGGCGCCTCGATGCTGCGCCAGGTTCAGCTCGATATCGGTGCCTTTGATGGCTTCGGCACCCATATCGACAATCTCAGCGTTGCGCTGCAGCGTCTTTCCAGGGGCTGGTTGCTTGGGTTGGATAGCGAGACGGTGGCCGGGAACGTTCGCTTGCCGGACACCGACGGCGAGCCCATCGCGCTAGACCTGTCGCGCCTGCGGCTCCCGGTGGCCACCCCGAACGATGCGCAAGCGCAGCCTCGCGATGCCCTGGCCGCCGTCGATCCGAAGCGTCTGCCGGCAATGGATATCGCCGTGGCGGACGTGCTGCGGGGCGAGGAGTCACTGGGGGGCTGGTCGTTGAAGATCCGGCCGAGCGCGGATGGGGTGGTGTTCTCGGATCTCGATTTGGATCTCAAGGGGCTGAAGCTCCGTGGCCGCGGTGGCTGGGGTGGCTCGCGGACCTGGTACAAAGGGCGGCTGGAGGGTGCGAATCTTGCCGATGTGCTGCTGGCCTGGGGCTTCGCTCCCTCGACTACCAGCGAGGATTTTGGTCTAGATGTGGACGGCAGCTGGCCCGGCTCGCCGGCATTCTTCGGACTGAATCGCTTGTCCGGCAAGCTCGACGCCCAGCTGCGCAAGGGGCAGCTCCGTGAAGTGGACGGTGGCGCGCAGGCACTGCGGATCTTCGGCCTGCTCAATTTCGATTCGATCGGTCGGCGGCTGCGGCTGGATTTCTCGGACCTGTTCAGCAAGGGTCTGAGCTACGATCGAATCAAGGCTGAGCTACTCGTGACCGACGGCATCTACGTGACCTCGCAGCCGCTGACGGTCGCCGGCCCGTCCAGCAACCTGGAGCTGAATGGCCGCCTGGACCTGATCAACGATCAGATCGACGCCAAGCTGCTGGTGACGCTTCCGGTCAGCAACAACCTGCCGTTGGCGGCTTTGATCGTCGGTGCGCCGGCCATTGGCGGCGCCCTGTTCGTCGTCGACAAGCTACTCGGCGACAGGGTCGCGCGCTTCGCCAGCGTCCAGTACAAGGTTGAGGGGCCGTGGCAAACGCCCAGGATTACGTTTGACAAACCCTTCGAAAAGCCCAACTGACGTTCCTTTCCAGCAGGCGGCCAAATGAGTATTCAAGCATGACCCTAGCCGTTATCCAGATGGCCAGCCAGGCCGGCATCGAGGTGAATCTAGCTCACGCCAGACGCTTGTTGGAGAAGGCCGCCGAGGCCGGTGCGCGGCTCGCGGTGCTACCGGAAAATTTCGCAGCCATGGGACGGACCGATCTACGGGCGGTCGGCCGCGCCGAGGTTGAGGGGAACGGACCGATACTGCCATGGTTGAAACGGGCCGCACGCGACCTCAGGTTATGGATAGTTGCCGGCACGCTGCCGTTGCCGCCGGATGACCAGCCGCAGGCGAAAGTCAGGGCCTGCTCGCTGCTCGTCGATGATCAGGGGCAGCGTGTCGCGCGGTACGACAAGCTGCATCTTTTCGATGCAGAAGTCGGCGATGCGCGTGGCCGCTACCGTGAGTCGGACGACTATGCGGCGGGGGATCGGTTGGTGGTGATCAATACACCGGTGGGCCGGCTGGGCATGAGCGTCTGTTATGACTTGCGTTTCGCCGAGCTGTATTCGGCCCTGCGTCTGGCCGGTGCCGAGCTGATCAGCGCCCCTTCGGCCTTCACCACCGTGACCGGGCAGGCGCATTGGGAGATGTTGATACGTACGCGGGCCATTGAGACTCAATGCTATATGCTGGCCGCAGCGCAGGGGGGCGAACACCCTGGCGGGCGCCTGACCCACGGGCATTCGTCTATCGTGGATTACTGGGGGCGCGTGCTGGGCGAACAAGCAACTGGCGAAGCGGTATTGGTTGTCGACCGAGACACAGTCGAGCAGGCTGCGACGCGCCAACGCATGCCGGTGCTGAATCATCGGCGATTCACCGCGCCCCATATTGTCTCGGGCACTTTGGAGTAAATATGAGTGAACTGTTGTTACCTGTCACCGAGCGCCTGCTGACTCCGGGCGGGCTGGGGCTCGACGATCTACCGGGTTTGCTCGGCGAGTTGGCCGGTCCCGGTATCGATGCCGCAGATCTGTATTTTCAGGATCAGGTGACTGAATCCTGGGTCCTGGAAGACGGCATCGTCAAAGAGGGCGGTTTCCATCTGGAGCAAGGTGTGGGAGTCCGCGCGCTGTCCGGTGAAAAGACTGGCTTCGCCTACAGCAACGCGATCACCGCCGATGCGTTGCGCCAAGCCGCCGAAGCGGCCCGCTCGATTGCCCGGGGCGGCCGGCAGGGCCGTGTCGAGGTGCTGTCGAAGGCTGCTTTCGCACCTCTGTATGGCCGGGACAATCCCTTGGACGGGCTTGGCCGGGCAGAGAAGGTCGAGCTGCTCAAGCGCATCGACGTCGCTACGCGGGCGCTGGATCCGCGTATCACGCAGGTCACGGTGAGCCTGGGAGGCGTCTGGGAACACATTCTGGTCGCCGGGCTGGACGGCGGCATGGCGGCCGACATCCGCCCATTGGTGCGCTTCAACGTGAGTGTCATCGTCGAGCAGAACGGGCGTCGCGAGCGCGGCGGGCAGGGCGGCGGTGGGCGTACCGGATATGATTATTTCCTCAGTGAAGATCGGGCGATGGGCTATGCCCGTGAGGCGCTGCGGCAGGCGCTGGTCAATCTAGAAGCCGTTGCGGCACAGCCGGCACCTTGCCGGTAGTGCTTGGGCCGGGTTGGTCCGGGGTTTTGCTGCACGAGGCGGTCGGGCATGGGCTGGAGGGCGACTTCAATCGCAAGGGCAGCTCGGCCTACAGCGGCCGGATCGGCCAGCAGGTTGCCTCCAAGCTGTGCACAATCGTTGATGACGGAACCCTGGCCAATCGCCGCGGATCGCTGAGCGTCGATGACGAAGGCACGCCGACCCAGTGCACTACGTTGATCGAGAACGGAATACTCAAGGGCTACATTCAGGACAAGCTCAACGCGCGGTTAATGGGCGTTGCGCCAACGGGCAACGGGCGGCGTGAGTCCTATGCCCACCTGCCGATGCCGCGGATGACCAATACTTACATGCTGGCCGGCGAAAGCGACCCCGAAGAAATCATCCGCTCGGTGAAGAAGGGCATCTACTGCGCCAGCCTCGGCGGCGGTCAGGTGGATATCACCAGCGGGAAGTTCGTGTTTTCTACCAGCGAGGCCTATCTGATCGAAGACGGCAAGATTACCGCGCCAGTAAAGGGCGCTACCTTGATCGGCAACGGACCGGAGGTGATGAACAAGGTTTCGATGGTCGGTACCGACCTGGCCCTGGACAGCGGTGTTGGCACCTGCGGAAAGGATGGACAGTCGGTGCCGGTAGGGGTGGGACAGCCGACGCTGAAGATCGACGGGATTACAGTGGGGGGGACTGGAGCCTGAAGCTGGAAGCCAGAAGCAATGCAGGCCACTTTCGGCTTCAAGTTTAAAGCTAAAGCTTTTATCTCAGCCCGCGCTGGGTCTCGTCGATCCCGCGGATGTACTTGAAGATCTTGCGGCTGGCTGCCGGCGGTTTGTTTCGCGCCGCTTCGTGCTGGGCATGGCGGATCAGGCCACGCAGGTGCTGACGGTCGGTCTCGGGGTATTCAGTAACGAAAGCTTCGAGGGTTTCGTCGTTACCGGCGATCAGACGGTCGCGCCAGCGCTCCAGGGCGTGGAAGCGTTCGTTGTATTGGCGGGTAGAGGCGTCGAGTTGGTCGACCAGCGCCAGAATGGCCTCGACGTCCTGGTCGCGCATTAGTTTGCCGATGTACTGCAGGTGGCGTTTACGCGCGATATGCGCCGTGTGCTTCGGCGCATCGGACAATGCCTTGCGTAGTGCATCGGTGAGTGGCAGACGGTCTAGCACGTCGGGCTTGAGGGTCGTGAGGCGTTCACCCAGCTCCTGAAGGGCATGCAGTTCACGCTTGACCTGGGTTTTGCTTTTTTCCTCGAAGCCGTCGAGATCGGAAATATCAGACATGGGGCTGGTCCAGTAGGAAATGCCGCCATGATAACAGCAGCCTTGCTGCGGAGCTCAGCTGAGCGCCGTTGGCTGCGACTTGATCGAATCAGTTGTTGGAGTGTTTATGAGTGAACTTGAGGGGATCGGTCCGCATGCATTGCCCGAGCTGCGCGAGAAGGTCGCGCGGATCATAGAGGAGGCCAGTCGGCAGGGCGCCAGTGCCTGCGAGGTATCCGTCTCGATGGAGCAGGGCCTGTCGACCACGGTCCGCCAACGGGAAGTCGAGACGGTCGAATTCAATCGTGATCAGGGCTTCGGCATCACGCTGTACGTTGGCCAACGCAAGGGCTCGGCAAGCACTACCGGCAGCGGCGATGAGGCGATTCGAGAAACCGTGGCGGCTGCGCTCGCGATTGCCAAGCATGCCTCGGAAGACGAATTTGCTGGGCTCGCCGATCCTGCTTTGATGGCGAGGGATGTTCCGGATCTGGATCTTTATCACCCCTGGGGTATTTCCCCGGACGAGGCGGTGGAACTGGCGCTTAGCTGTGAGGCGGCGGCATTCGCCACCGACAAGCGCATTCTCAACGCTGACGGCACCAGCCTGAGTACGCACCAGGGTTGCCGCGGCTATGGCAATAGCAATGGATTCATCGGTGCCTACTGCAGCACCCGCCACAGCCTTAGTAGCGTGATGATCGCCGAGGCTGAGGGACAGATGCAGCGTGACTATCATTATGACGTCAGCCGTGTCCCCGGTGACCTGGCATCCGCCGAATCGATTGGCCGACGTGCCGCCGAGCGTGCCGTTCGCCGCCTGGGCGCCCGCCCCGTCCCGACCTGTGATGTTCCGGTGCTCTTCTCTTCGGAGCTGGCGACGGGACTGTTTGGCCATTTCCTCGCTGCGATCTCCGGAGGGAATGTCTATCGCAAGTCCTCCTATCTGGAAGATGCGCTGGGACAGACGCTATTTCCCGAGTGGTTGAGTCTCGACGAGCGTCCGCATCTACCTCGTGGGCTGGCCAGCTCGGCCTATGACGGCGACGGCCTGGCGACCTACGCTAAACCGTTCGTCGAGAACGGCAAGCTGCTTTCCTATGTATTGGGCACTTATTCCGGGCGCAAGCTGGGCATGCCCAGTACCGCCAACGCCGGTGGTGTGCACAACCTCTTTGTCACCCACGGCGAGGAAGATCAGGCAGCACTGATTCGCCGAATGGGGCGTGGGTTGTTGGTTACCGAGTTGATGGGGCAGGGCTTGAACCTGGTCACCGGCGATTATTCGCGCGGCGCTGGCGGTTTCTGGGTGGAGAACGGTGAGATCCAGTTCCCGGTGCAGGAAGTCACCATCGCGGGCAACTTGCGCGAGATGTTCCGCCAGATCGTCGCGGTGGGTTGCGATGTCGAGACGCGCAGCAGCATTCACACCGGGTCGGTGTTGATCGAGCGAATGAAGGTGGCGGGGCGGTAATGAAGCAGCTGGAAGTCTGGAGCTGGAAGTAAAGCAAAAAGACTTCCAGCTTCTCTTATTCCCCCTCCTCGAAATAGTCCTCGATCAGTGCGATCAACGCCTCGATCGCCTCTTGTTCCTGTTCGCCCTGGGTGTTCAGGTGCAGGATGGTGCCTTTGCTGGCAGCGAGCATCATGACGGCCATGATGCTCTTACCGTCGATGAGGCTGGCAGGGCAGCGCCCGACTCGTATGTCGCAGGGGAACCGGTTGGCGACGCCGACGAACTTGGCAGCCGCGCGGGCATGCAGGCCAAGCTTGTTGATGATGGTGATTTCGCACGAGGGCATGTGAATTCCTAAGCCAGGTCGCGATGGCGTACCTGGACGTTCTTCAGAGGTTCGCCCAGCGCCTGACCGAGCCGTTCAGCCAGATAGACCGAACGGTGATGTCCACCGGTGCAGCCAATGGCGACGGTGACATAGGCGCGATTGCTGGCGGCGAAGCGAGGAAGCCATTTGCTCAGATACGCGAAAATATCCTGGAACATTTCCTCGACATCCGTTTGCCCGGCGAGGTAGTCGACGACAGGCTGATCCAGTCCTGAAAAATCGCGTAGATCGGCCTTCCAGTAGGGGTTGGGCAGGCAGCGCACGTCGAACACCAGGTCGGCATCCACCGGCATGCCACGCTTGAAACCAAAGGACTCAAAGAGAAACGCCGTGCCCGGTTCAGGCTTGTTCAGCAGGCGCAGTTTCAGCGTGTCGCGCAGCTGATAAAGATTCAGGTGCGTCGTATCGATCTTCAGGTCGGCGTGGTCGATGATGGGTGCCAGCAGCAGCTCCTCGTCGTGGATGGCTTCGGCCAGGGAGCGATTCTGATTGGTCAGCGGGTGTCGTCGACGTGTTTCCGAGAAGCGTTTGAGCAGCGTCTCGTCCGCCGCGTCGAGGTACAGCACATCGCACTGGATGTAGCGGGCGCGGACATCCTCGAGCAGTTCGGGGAAGCGCTTCAGTTGGCTGGGCAGGTTTCGGGCATCGATGGATACCGCAACCTGCGGCTGTAGCAGCTCGGTATGCAACAGCGCCCGTTCCGCCAATTCTGGCAGAAGGCCGGCGGGAAGGTTGTCGATGCAATAGAAACCGTTGTCCTCGAGCACATCGAGCGCCGTGCTCTTGCCGGACCCGGAGCGACCGCTGACGATGATCAGGCGCATTACAGCGCAATGTCCGGCAGGGGACGGTGAACACCTTGCAGCACGCAGCGACAGAGGGATAGGTGTTGGCAGATGGGGGGCACGTCTCTTTCCTCACTCAGCGTAGGACGGCGGAAATGCCGTTCCGCTAGCGACCGCTCTGAATATCGACGACGGCCTGATACAGATCCTGTCCCGTAGTGGCCTGACGCAAGCGCTCACGAACGTCTTCGCGGTCCAGCATGCTGGCAATCTGACGAAGCAGTTCGAGGTGTTCGTCAGTCGCCGCTTCAGGCACCAGCAGTACGAACAGAAGATCGACCGGTGCGCCATCGATGGCATCGAAATCCACTGGCGCATCGAGTCGCAACACCGCACTGAGCGGCGATGTGCAACCGGGCATACGGCAGTGGGGAATGGCAATTCCGTTGCCGAAGCCGGTCGAACCGAGCTTTTCACGGGCGATGAAGCTTTCGAAGATGGCTTGGGAATCCAAGTCTGGAAGGTCCCGGCCAAGCACCTTGGCGATCTGTTCCAGGACGCGTTTCTTGCTGCCGCCCGGTACGTTCACCAGGGAACGTCCGGGGGTCAGGATGTTTTCGATTCGGATCATGATGGGGTCAGCGAGCTAGGGCGCCCTGGTTATGGTCGAGCTGTTTTTCTTTGTGCTTGATGAGTTGCCGGTCGAGCTTGTCGGCAAGCAGGTCTATGGCTGCGTACATGTCTCCATGTTCGGCGTTGGCGACGACTTCGCGTCCGGCAACGTGCAGCGTGGCTTCGGCTTTCTGCTTGAGTTTCTCGACCTGCAGGATCACCTGGACGGCGATGATGCGATCGAAATGCCGTTCCAGTCGGTCGAACTTTTCCTCGACGTAGTCACGCAGGGCTTCTGTGATTTCCAGGTGAAGGCCAGTGATGTTGACTTGCATACTGCATCTCCTTTTTGCCACGTGCGAATTGGCGGGTTGAGCACCCGCCACCGGAAGAGATCGACCAGGTCGCCTGGCATTTACATCAACCGCTTACGCTCGCTGGATGGCGCAATACCGAGTGATTCGCGGTACTTGGCGTCGGTGCGGCGCGCAACTTGAATACCCTGTGCCTCCAGTAAACCAGCGATTTTGCTGTCGCTCAATGGCTTTTTCGGGTTTTCCGCGGCGACCAGCTTCTTGATGATCGCCCGTATCGCTGTGGACGAGCATTCGCCGCCTTCGGCTGTGCTGACATGGCTGGAGAAGAAGTATTTCAGCTCGTAGATGCCGCGGGGCGTGTGCATGTATTTCTGCGTCGTGACTCGCGAGATCGTCGACTCATGCATGCCTACCGCCTCGGCGATGTCGTGCAGCACCAAAGGCTTCATGGCTTCATCGCCGTGCTCGAAGAAGCCACGCTGGTGTTCGACGATTTGCGTGGCGACTTTCATCAACGTCTCGTTGCGGCTGAGCAGGCTCTTGATGAACCAGCGCGCCTCCTGCAGCTGGTTGCGCATGAAGGTGTTGTCCGCACTGGCGTCGGCACGCTTGACGAAGCCGGCATACTGCGCGTTCACACGCAGGCGGGGCATCGCCTCCTGATTCAACTCGACCAGCCAGCGACCATTGTGCTTGCGCACGATCACGTCGGGTACAACATACTCCGGCTCGCCTGCTTCGATTTGCGAGCCGGGCCGTGGGTTGAGTGTCTGAATCAGGTCGATGACCTGGCGCAGCTCGTCTTCCTTGAGTTTCATGCGGCGCATCAGCAGGCTGTAGTCACGTCCACCGAGGGTGTCCAGGTGATCGCTCACCAGCCGTATCGCCTCGCTCAGCCAGGGGGTTCGTTCTGGAAGCTGGCGAAGCTGCAGCAGCAGGCATTCGCGCAAGTCACGCGCGCCGATGCCGGCAGGTTCGAATTGCTGAATGCGGCGCAGGACCACCTCGATTTCGTCGAGCTCGATTTCGAGCTCCGGATCGAATGACTCGAGTACTTCGTCGAGGGTTTCGTCGAGATAGCCCTGTGGATTGATGCAGTCGATCAGGGTGGCGGCGATGAGGCGGTCGGTGTCGCTCATCGGGGCGAGATTGAGTTGCCAGAGCAGATGGCTTTGCAGGCTTTCCCCTGAGGATGTCCGGGTGGTGAAATCCCATTCATCGTCGTCATTGCTGGGCAGACTGCTGGCGCTGGTCTGGTAAATGTCTTCCCAGGCGGTGTCTACCGGCAGCTCATTGGGGATGCGGTCACCCCAGTCGCCTTCCTCGAGGTTCTCCACCGTGTTGATGGGTTCCTCGTAGTGGTTATCGGGCTCGCTTTGTTCGGTCGAGGTGCTTTCCGATTTCTTTTCGAGCGACTCGGCCATCGGATCGGAGCTGTCGAAGTCATCTCCGTCCTCTTCACGCTCGAGCATGGGATTGGAGTCCAGCGCTTCCTGAATCTCCTGCTGGAGATCGAGCGTGGATAACTGGAGCAATCGTATGGCTTGTTGCAGCTGCGGTGTCATCGTCAGCTGCTGGCCCATCTTCAGGACTAGCGATGGTTTCATGGCAGAGGACTTCGAACCTTGTTTTGCCGGCGCAACCGCGCCTGTTCCGATTTCGCTGGCGCTGCGGGCGCCGATGTAAGCAAATTATATGCCTGCCAACGAAGCCTTTGCCTAGCCCCTAGACGATCGTCTAGGCGGAAAAAACGGCATCAGAGCCGGAATTCGTGTCCGAGGTAGACTTCCTTGACCAATTGATTAGCCAGGATCGTCTCTGCATCGCCCTCGGCGATTAGTTGGCCGTCATTGACAATGTAGGCGGTTTCGCAAATGTCCAGCGTTTCGCGCACGTTGTGATCGGTCA
>DPSI01000083.1 GCA_003527165.1 Pseudomonas sp. | reverse complement strand
CCCGCCCACGCCACGGTAGGTCGGCAATCCGGAATCGGCCGAAAGCCCGGCGCCTGTGATGATCAGGATGCGCTCCGCCTGCCGTGGCGTGGGCGGGCTCTACAACGGCCACACCGAAGATGGCTTGCCGATCGAGGCAGCCCTGTCCGGTCCCATGCTCAGTCTCGATCCGGCGCTGTGCTGGAAATACCTGGCTGAAATCGGCCGCGCCTGCCTTGCCGCCAAACCCAACGTCGGCCACTTCGCCATCGCTGAGCTGCAGCGGCGCAAGCCGGGCTGTTGGGTTCTGACCCAGAACGTCGACGGCTATCACCTGGCGGCAGGGAGCCCACCGCAACGGCTGATCGAAATTCACGGCACACTCGCGCCACTGTTCTGCATGGACTGCGCTCAGGAAAGTGCGGAACTGGCGGGCCATCTCACTCGGCCTTTGCCCCCTCGTTGTGCCCATTGCGATGGGGTGCTGCGACCGCCAGTTGTGCTGTTCGAGGAAATGCTGCCGGAACTGGCGCTGGGACGCTTGCAAGGCGAGCTGCGCAAAGGCTTTGACGTCGTGGTTGCGGTAGGTACGTCGGCAAGTTTTGCCTATATCGTCGAGCCGTTACTTCGCGTGCGAAACGATGGCGGTTTTACGGCGCAGATCGATCCGGCTGCCAGCGAACTGTCGCTACTGGTCGATGTTCATATAGCCGAGGCCGCGTCAGACGTTTTGCCGCAGTTAATTCGTCACGTTTTCACTGATTGAATTTGCTCATCGGAAGATCGGCAGGCATAGTCTCGCCTCGTTCGACCTCCGACACGCCAGTGCCATGCCCCAACGCTTCGTAACCCTGCTGCCATTTGCATTTGTCACGCTGTTGACGGCCTGCGCTGTGCAGCCGGAACAGGCCGAAGGCCCGCTGCTGCCGCAGGGCTTTGAATTCGAATTTACCGCTCAACGATCCGAGCCGGCTGCTACCCGTCAGGGTGCAGCGGACGAGCCTTCCGAGCAGCAGCTCCGAGAGCTGACGGACGAGCAAAGCTATGAGCTGCCCGCCCTTGCTGACAGCGTGCTAGAGCGTGGTTTCACGCTGGTCGGTACCCCGTACCGTTATGGCGGCAGTTCCACCAGGACGGGTTTCGACTGTAGCGGCTTCGTCGGTTTCGTATTCCGCAAGGAAGCCGGCATCAAGCTGCCGCGCTCGACGCGCGAGATGATCAATCTGGATGCGCCGAAGATCAAACGCAGCGAGCTGGAGCCGGGTGACGTGGTCTTCTTCAACAATCGCGGTCGCGGTCGGGTCAGTCACGCCGGTATCTACATCGGCGGCGACCAGTTCATTCACTCCTCCAGCAGCCGCAGTGGTGGCGTTCGCGTCGATAGCCTTGACGACAAGTACTGGCGCGCCAGTTTCATGCAGGCCAAGCGCGTGCTGGCGTTGGCAAGTGATTCGAGCGCCATTCCCGTTCATCGCTGAGCGTGCGTCGGGCGGCGCGGGGTTGCATCCCCGATCGCATGCCGGCAGAGTGATGGCTCCTTCGCCTGGACTGCTCTGCCATGCCCGTTTCGGCTCGTCTACTGCCCGTTCTGTTGATGGCTTTGCTGCTGGCTGCCTGCGCCGACCGGCGGCCGAGCGAGCCGGTAGCGGTATTCGCCGAGTCGACACAACCGCTGTCGGGTATTGCCGAGGACGTCTTGTTCACGGCGTTGGGGTTGGTTGGGACGCCCTATCGCTACGGCGGCAATACGCCCGATAGCGGCTTCGATTGCAGCGGCCTGATCGGCTACGTATACCGCGGCGCGGCGGGGCTTGCCTTGCCGCGCACCACACATGAAATGAGCAGCATGGGCGGCGCTTCTGTCAGGCGCGATTCGTTGCAGGCTGGCGATCTGCTGTTCTTCGCCACCAGCGGCGGACGTCGTGTCAGCCACGCCGCCATCTATGTGGGCGAAGGGCGCTTCGTTCACGCGCCGTCGAGCGGCGGAACGGTGCGGCTGGATAACCTTTCCGACCGCTATTGGCAGAAGCACTATCTCAGCGCAAAACGCGTCCTCGACAGTGAGCATATTGCCCGCAATCCCTGAGTCTCGACGCGCCTGGCGGGGATTGGCGATAACTGGCGCTATACACGTCCTCCCGGGCGCATCGGCTCAGCGCGCCGCCTTGCTCATCGGGCCCAATGGCCAGGGGAGGCGTTAAGCG
The DNA here is from genome assembly GCA_003527165.1 of Pseudomonas sp. GTDB lineage: Bacteria > Pseudomonadota > Gammaproteobacteria > Pseudomonadales > Pseudomonadaceae > Stutzerimonas. The sequence goes on along the minus strand of DPSI01000083.1, from coordinate 2,790 downwards.
TGCCGTCTGTTCTTCGTCTGCCAGACCCGCCCGAGGCCTGCGAACTCTGCCGACGGCAGGCGCCCCTTACCCGCCATCATCTGATTCCCAAGGCCTTGCACGGCAAATCCTACGTGCGTAAACGCTTCGCTCGTGAGGAGCGCATCACGGCCACGCTGTGGGTGTGCCGGCCTTGCCATGACCAGATCCATCGCCTGTTCAGCGAGAAGGAACTGGCACTTACTTACAACTGCCGAGAGGCGTTGCTCGCCGATCCGCGGCTGCGCACCTTTGTCGACTGGCTGGCGACGAAACCGGCCGGATTCGTCCCCAAACACTGAGCCTCGACTGCCTGAACACCGCGTGCCAGCGCACCGGAATATCTGGAAATATTCTGGGTTTGACATTCCGATGATGTCGAATTGTCGCACTTTGGCTATGATCGGCGCCCCAACTTCTCGGGTGCGCGCCCTGCGCACGAACCGTTCCCTCTTATGCGTTAGGTGCCTTATGCCTGAAATACTTCAGTACGTGCTGATCGGCCTTGCCATGGCCGCTCTGCTCGGCGTCGTTCTGGAAGAAATAACTCATGTGAACAAAGCCAAGGTCACGCTATTTTTCGGCACCCTGGCCTGGATGCTGTTGTTCATTTTTTCACCCGAAGGTACTGAGCGCGACCGGGTGCTGGAAAGCCTCAACGAGAACATTGCGGAAATTGCCGGGCTCTGGATCTTCCTGGTGGCGGCGATGACCTTCGTCGCCTACCTGAACAAGAAGGGCATGATCGAGAACCTGATCTACCTGGTATTGCCCAAGCAAATCAGCGAGCGCGCGCTGTTGTTTCTGACCGCGACATTTTGTTTTGTGTTCTCTTCCTTGGCGGACAACATCACCGCGACCCTGGTGTCCATCACCTTGATCATGTCGCTCAAGCTCAGCGCCGAGAAGACCATCAAGTACGCCGCGCTGGTGGTCTTTGCGGTCAACTCCGGCGGTGTTGCGCTGATTACCGGTGACGTCACCACCCTGATGATCTTCCTGGCCGGCAAGGTGAAGATCCTGCAACTGCTGCTGCTGGCGTTTCCAGCGTTCCTGGCGGTCCTGCTGTTGGCGGCATTGCTCTCGGTCGGGATGAGCGGGCAGGTCAGAGTGACCAGTCATCGCACTGACGTGCGCCGGGTCGACATCGCCATTGCGCTAATTTTCCTCGGCACCATCCTGTGCACTATCGCCGGCAATTTCTTCTTCCAGATCCCGCCGGTGCTGACCTTCCTCACCGGGCTGTCGATCATGTTCCTGGTGGCGCGCTTCTTCAGTGACGATATCGAGACCGATCCGATCCTGGAGTACGTCCGGCAGGTCGAGTTCGAAACCCTGCTGTTCTTCCTCGGGATCCTGCTGCTGGTCGGTATGCTCAAGGAAATCAACGTGCTCGACGGGCTGGTGCACATCTACGATCAGGTTCCGGCGGTGCTCGCCAACTACTTGATGGGTGTGCTGTCCGCTGCGATCGATAACGTGCCGCTGACGGCTGCGTTGCTCAAGTCCGGTCTGGAAATGGGCGTGGCCGAGTGGATGGTGCTGACCTATGCGGTCGGAGTCGGTGGTTCGCTATTGGTGATCGGCTCCGCCGCAGGGATCGTCGCCATGAGCAAGGTTCCGGGGCTGACGTTCGGCAGCTATTTGAAATATTTCCTGTTCCTGTTCATCGCGTTCAATACCGGATTCGCCGGCGTCTATCTGATGGGCCGCTTGCTCGTGGGCTAGTTCGGCTTCGGGTCGTATGCAGGGTAATGCCGAAGCCTTCAGGGGGAATTTCCGCCCGGCTACGCAGGTCTAGCTCCTAGGCCGACGTAAACCAGCGCCAGCCGTGTTGAAGGATGAGAAGCAATGGCGACCAGCCGACGCGGCCGCGCCTGCCTTGCCGGTGCGATGTTACTGACCGCGACCGCGACGCCGGTGGCCGCAACGCCGGTCGACGGCACGTCTCTGGCGCGCGGTGAGTACTTGACCCGCGCCGGCAATTGCCTCAGTTGCCATACCCGAGAGGGTGGCGCGCCCTTCGCCGGTGGTGTGCCATTCGAGACGGCCTACGGCACGCTTTATTCGACCAACATCACGCCTGACCGGGACACCGGGATCGGGCAATGGCGCGATGAAGAGTTCATCCGCGCCATGCACGAAGGTATCGGTCGGCAGGGCGAGCACTTATATCCGGCCTTTCCCTACACCGCCTATACGCAGATGAGCCGTGACGATGTCCTGGCGATCAAGGGTTATCTCGACAGCGTCAAGCCGGTCGCCTACCAGCCGCCAGACAACCAGTTGCAGTTTCCCTTCGGTCAACGCCCCGTGCTGGCGGCGTGGAAATTGATCAACTTCAAGGCCGGGCGCTTCGAGCCCGATCCCGACGCTGATGCTGAGATCAATCGCGGCGCCTACCTCAGCGAAGCGGTCGGCCATTGCGGTGAATGCCATACACCGAGAACGCTCATCCAGGGCTTGAACAAGGAGCGGCACTACGCGGGCGCGACGCAGCAGGGCTGGACGGCCTGGAACATCACCAGCCATCGACGCGGTATCGGCGACTGGTCGGAGCAGAAGCTTTTGCGCTACCTGGCGACCGGGCATCAGCGTGGCGAGGCCGTGGCCGGCGGGCCGATGGCCGAGGTGGTCAACCACAGCCTGCGCCACCTCACACCCGAGGATATCCAGGCCATGGTCGTCTATCTCAAATCGGTGCCCGCCCAGCCGGCGGACGTGAAACGCCCCGAAGCCCGCTCACTGGCCAATCAGCCGCCCGCCGAAAGC
>DPSI01000081.1 GCA_003527165.1 Pseudomonas sp. | reverse complement strand
GAAGTCGGGGCTGGCGTTTCGCATAGAGTCGGCGACCGGGTCTGCGCGCTATTGGCAGGTGGCGGTATGGGCGAGGAGGTGGTTGTCGATGCCCGTCATGTCCTTCCGGTACCGCAAGGCCTGTCATTGGCTGAGGCGGCCGTTATACCAGAGGTTTACGCCACGGCATGGCTGAATCTGTTTCGTTTGGGTGCGCTACAGCCTGGCGAGAAGGTGTTGCTGCATGCCGGCGCCAGTGGTGTCGGCTCGGCTGCCATTCAGCTCTGCAAGGCGTTTGGCAATCCTTGCTGGGTCAGTGTGGGGTCGGCCGAACGTCTGGCTTACTGCGAGTCGCTGGGCGCCAGTGGCGGTGTGCTGCGGGGTGATTCGCTGGAAGCTCTTCGCGATTTCGCTCCCTTCAACATCATCCTTGACCCCGTCGGTGCCAAGTACGCGACGCTCAATACTCAGCTGCTCGCAACGGATGGGCGCTGGGTGATCATTGGCCTGATGGGCGGGCGCAAGACGGAGATGGATCTCGCGAGTCTGCTAGCCAAGCGCATCCAGTTGATCGGCTCGACGTTGCGTAGCCGCAACGCTGATGACAAGGCCGACTTGCTGGTACAAATGCAAGAGAAGATCTGGCCATTGTTCGCCAGCAAGAGCCTCTCGCCCCGACTTGAGCGCAGCTTTCCGATTGGCGACGTGGAAGCTGCGTTTGCTGCGTTGGCCAGCAACCAGGTTTCAGGAAAGGTCGCCTTGGTGATCGACCCCAGCCTCGAGTGAGTGATCCAGGCGCAAGCACCTGGATTCCGTCAGGCAGCTCGGCGCTCGAGTAGAACGCGCTGAGCACCTTGACCAGATGCGCCAGGTCCTGGCTGCCGGCCAGTTCGCGGATCGAATGCATGCCAAAGGTCGGCAAGCCGATGTCCACGGTACGCACGCCGAGCTGGCTGGCCGTGATGGGGCCAATAGTCGAGCCGCAACCCATGTCGCTGCGGGTAACGAAGCTTTGCACCGATACCTCGTTTTCCAGGCAGAGATGGCGGAAGAAGCCTGCGGTTTCGCTGCTGGTTGCGTAACGCTGGTTGCTGTTGACCTTGATTACCGGCCCGGCATTGAGTTTCGGGCCGTGATTGCCGTCGTGCTTGTCAGCGTAGTTGGGATGCACGGCGTGTGCATTGTCGGCCGAGATCAGCAGTGAGCGATTGATGCTGCGTTGAAATGCTTCGCCTTCGGGCAGTACGCGGCGCAATACCTGCTCGAGGAACGGCCCGTCCGCACCGCAGATCGAGGCGGAGCCGACTTCCTCATGATCGGTACAGACCAGTACGCAGGTGTCCTCTGAGCTGGCCCGCAACAGGGCCTGCAGTCCGGCGAAGCACGACAGCAGGTTGTCCAGGCGGGCCCCGGCGATGAAATCGCCGTTCAGGCCGACGACAGCTGCGTTCTGGGTGTCGTAAAAGCTCAGTTCGAAATCCAGTACCACGTCGGCCACCAGCCCATGCTCGCGGCTGAGCTGATCGGCCAGCAAGGCGCGAAAATCCGGACTGTCTTCGCTGGCGATCTGCGCCAGAATCGGCGGCAACTCGTTCTGCGGATTGATCGCCCAGCCTTGATTGGCATCCCGGTTGAGGTGGATGGCGAGGCTGGGAATCACTGCGATCGGTAGCTTGAAATCGATCAGCTGGCTTTCGATTCGGCCGTCACGGCTATAGGTCACACGTCCAGCCAGTGACAGATCCCGGTCGAACCAGGGCGCCAACAGCGCGCCGCCATAGACCTCCACTCCCAGCTGCCAGAAGCCCTGACGTTGCAGTTCCGGCTGGGGTTTGACCCGTAGACAGGGACTGTCGGTATGGGCGCCGACCATGCGCATGCCATGCTCGGTCACCGATTTGCTGCCTAGCTGGAAGGCGATTATTGCAGAGTCGTTACGGGTCACGTAGTAGCGGCCACCCGGTTCGGTATGCCACGTCTCGCTCTCGTCCAGCGCCTTGTAGCCAGCAGCCTGAAGGCTAAGGGCAAGACTGCGGGTGGCATGGAAAGGCGTTGGCGAGGCCTTGAGGTAATCGATCAGGCCTTGGTTGAGTTCTTCGCGCATGGGGGACTCCGGACGGCAGAGACCGAAAGTCTATCCCATCGGTCGCTGGGGCTGCAGGTCCCATGTGGCGAGTGGGTTCAGCCGTGCCGTACTGGCCAGTGTTTGTTCTCGTTTCGTCACGGTAGCGACGGGCCGCCCTTTCGGGGTTGGAGAAGGGTTCGCGGAGAGCCGTAGGGCCGAATTTGTTCGGCCTTCACAAACCTGCGGCCGAATGAATTCGGCGTTACAAACTGAGCGTTTCGATAATTTGTCAGAACGGTGAAGGACAATCGAAACGCATCCGCTCGCCGCTTTGCGGGTGGGTCAGGGCGAGCATGCTTGCATGCAGGCACAGCCGTTCATGGGCGTTCAGCGCCTGTTCATGCGCATAGAGGCGGTCGCCGAGTAGCGGATGGCCGATCGACAACATGTGCACACGCAACTGATGCGAGCGTCCGGTGATTGGCGTCAATTCGATACGGCTGTAGTGGCCGCAACGCTCGAGAACGCGCCAGTAAGTCAGTGCGTGCTTGCCCTGCTCATGATCGACGACGTGCCGGGGTTTGCTCGGCGGGTCGTAGCGCAGCGGCAGATCGACGCTGCCGCTCTGCTGCTTCGGTTCGCCCCAGCACAAGGCGGTATAGGCCTTTTCCGTTTCGCGATCGTGAAACTGCCGTGACAGCTCGCGATGTGTGTCCGCGTCGCGTGCGAGCACAATCAGGCCGGAGGTCTCCCAGTCCAGGCGATGAACGATACGGGCTTCGGGGTAACCATTTTCCTGCAGGCGTGTGACCAGGCAATCCTTGTTGTCATCGGCGCGACCGGGCACGGACAACAGCAGGGTGGGTTTGTTGATTACCAGCAGGGCGGCGTCCTGATGGACGATCTGGATGTTGCTCAGGGGCATCTTGGGATTCCGGAAACGCAATCGGCGACCGAAGTCGCCGATGATTCTGTCGCTGCAGGGGCGAGATGGCCACTGCCGGTCGATCAACGATCCGGCAGAGTGATGTTCAGTTCGAGGATCGAGCAGCTGCCTTGATCTTCCAGGGCGACCTGAACCTGATCGCTGTCGATATTGACGTACTTGCGGATCACCTCGACCAGCTCCTTCTGCAGCGCAGGCAGGTAGTCCGGCTGCGTACGCTGGCCACGCTCATGGGCAACGATGATCTGCAGGCGCTCCTTGGCGATATTGGCAGGCGTTTCCTTCTTCTTGCGCTCACGAAAGAAGTCGAGAAGGTTCATTCGCGACCTCCAAACAGTCGTTGCAGGAAGCCCTGCTTCTTCACGTCGAGGAAGCGATGATTCACTTCCTTGCCCAGTAGCCGATCGACGGCGTCGCTATAGGCTTGGCCAGCATCGCTCTGGTCATCAAGGATGACCGGCACGCCCTGGTTGGAGGCCTTGAGCACCGCCTGGGATTCCGGAATGACGCCGAGCAGGCGGATCGACAGAATTTCCTCGACGTCCTCGACGCCAAGCATTTCACCTTTGACCACGCGCTCGGGGTTGTAGCGGGTCAGCAGCAGGTGTTCCTTGATCGGCTCTTCGCCGTTCTCGGCACGGCGGGACTTGCTTGCCAGCAGCCCCAGCATGCGATCCGAGTCGCGAACCGAAGAAACCTCTGGGTTGGTCACGACGATGGCTTCGTCGGCGAAGTACATCGCCAGGTGAGCACCTTTCTCAATGCCGGCCGGAGAATCGCAGATGACGAACTCGAAAGTCTTGGCCAGTTCGTCAATCACCTTGCCGACGCCTTCGAGCGTCAGGGCGTCCTTGTCACGGGTCTGGCTGGCGGCCAGCACGTAGAGGTTCTCGAGACGCTTGTCCTTGATCAGGGCCTGGGTGAGGGTAGCGTCGCCCTGAATGACGTTAACGAAGTCATACACCACACGGCGTTCGCAGCCCATGATCAGGTCGAGATTACGCAGGCCAACGTCGAAGTCGACGATGACGGTCTTGTGGCCGCGCAGGGCGAGGCCGGTACCGATGGCGGCGCTGGTAGTGGTTTTACCGACGCCACCCTTGCCGGAAGTGACTACGAGGATCTTGGCCAAGGTGATTCACCCTAAATATGGAAGTCGGGACCGTCAGCCGAGGCGGCGTCAGGAGGCCCGTTTTGGTGCTTGAAAATTCGCGGCAGTATCCGTTAAAGGCGGGTGATGTTCAACACGTCACCGGATAGCTTCATCTGTACGGCTTCGGTCCACAGCGGGTCACGGCGCAGGTCTTCGGCGACCTTGTAATGGCCTGCAATGGAGACCATTTCGGCGGCGAGCTGCTGACAGAATATTCGCGCGTTGGTATCACCCTTAATGCCGGCCAAGGCGCGCCCTCGCAGCGGACCGTACACATGGATGTTTCCATCGGCGAGAAGTTCCGCGCCTGGGCTGACAGCGGCCAGCACGATCAGGTCGCCATCTTTGGCGTAAACCTGCTGGCCGCCGCGGATCGGTGTGGTGACGACGCGAGTGGGGCGGTAGGTGGGTTCAGCCGGCTTGGTCGGTTCTGCCGGCGTCTTGCTGGCGAGGTCCAGCTTGCGTTCCCTGGCACCGGACGGCGGCAATACGGGTAGATCAAGGGTGCTGGCTGCTTCGATGATTTGAGGATCGCCGGCCCGCAGCGCCAAGGTGCGCAGGCCGTGCTTGCGGCACAACGCGATGAGCGCTGGCAGGTCGAGATTGCAATCGGTCGGCAGCTTATCCAGCGCGAGCACCAGCGGGGTATTGTTGAAGAAATCCGGCGCCTGCTCGACCTTTACGGCCAGCTGTTGATCGAGACGCTCCAGATCGTTCTGTGTGAGCTCCAGCACGGTGAT
>DPSI01000304.1 GCA_003527165.1 Pseudomonas sp. | reverse complement strand
GCCCACTGCGGCCAGCTGGCCGCCGAGGGTCGCCTGATCGAGACCACCGGCGACACCGACCAGAATCGGCGTGCCCACCGCACCGAAGGACACCGGCGTGGATTGCACCATCATGCCCAGCACGACGGCAGTCAGGGCCGGGAAGCCCAGCGCTACCAGCAACGGCGCAGCCACCGCAGCCGGCGTACCGAAGCCGGAGGCGCCCTCGATGAAGCAGCCGAACAGCCAGGCCACGATCAGCACCTGCACTCGTTTGTCTGGGCTGACGTTGGCGAAGCCGCGACGAATCGAGGCGATGCCACCCGAGTGTTTGAGCGTGTTGAGTAGAAGGATGGCGCCAAAGATGATCCATAGGATCGAGGCGGTGAGGATCAACCCTTGCAGCGTGGAAGCCAGGACCCGGGTGAAGGTCATGTCCCAAGCCAGCAGGCCGATCAGCGCGGTAAGTACGAAAACCAGTGGCATGGCGAACTTGGCCGGCCAGCGAAAGCCGATCAGTAGAACGCCTGCCAACACCAGCGGCACGAAGGCCAATATGGACAGCAGTGTCTGACTCATTGTTGGGTTCCTTGTTTTTTGTTGTGAACCACTTCTTTTTCTCCGGGAAACCCCGGCGCCCCGCACGGATGCCATAGCCTCATGCCATCCAAAGGTGCCGATCAACCGTTACGTCGACCCGCCCCCCATGCTCGAAAGCCCCGGGGCGCGATCAAGCGCCCGGGGCCTGTAATTTACGCCAATGACCGGCCTGCGCCAGCCATCAGCAATCTGCTGAATACCCTCAACCGTTATTTTGCTGCTTGAAGCGTTGACGCCAGGCGTGCAGCAACGGCTCGGTATATCCGCTCGGCTGCTCGCGCCCCTTGAACACCAGATCGCACGCCGCCTGGAAGGCAGCCGACTGAGTATAGTCAGCGGACATCGGGCGATAGACCGGGTCGCCGGCGTTCTGCTGGTCGACCACCTTGGCCATACGCTCCAGAGTCTCGCGAACCTGTGCTTCGTCGACGACACCGTGGTGCAACCAGTTGGCCAGGTGCTGGCTGGAGATACGCAGGGTAGCGCGGTCTTCCATCAAGCCGACATCGTGGATATCCGGCACCTTGGAGCAACCGACGCCCTGCTCGACCCAACGTACCACGTAGCCGAGGATGCCCTGGCAGTTGTTGTCCAGCTCCTGCTGGATCGCTTCGGCCGTCCAGTTGCGCTCCGGCGCGACCGGGATGGTCAGCAGATCGTTGGTCAGCTGCTCACGCTCATTGGCCAGGTCGATCTCCTCCAGTTCGGCCTGGACGGCCTGAACGTCGACCTGGTGGTAATGCAGCGCGTGCAGCGTGGCGCCGGTGGGCGACGGGACCCAGGCGGTGTTGGCGCCGGCCTTGGGATGCGCGATCTTCTGCTCGAGCATGGCGGCCATCAGGTCAGGCATGGCCCACATGCCCTTGCCGATCTGCGCCTTGCCCCGCAGGCCGCAGTTCAGGCCGACCAGCACGTTGTTGCGCTCGTAGGCCTGGATCCATGGCGTGCTCTTCATGTCGCCCTTACGCAGCACAGCGCCGGCTTCCATGATGGTGTGCATCTCGTCGCCGGTGCGGTCGAGGAAGCCAGTGTTGATGAACGCCACGCGATTCTTCGCAGCGCCGATACAGGCCTTGAGGTTGACGCTGGTGCGGCGCTCCTCGTCCATGATGCCGACCTTGAGAGTGTGGCGCGGCAGACCGATGAGGTCTTCAACGCGACCGAACAGCTCGTCGGTGAAGGCGACTTCGGCGGGGCCATGCATCTTCGGCTTGACGATGTAGGCGCTGCCGGTGCGCGAGTTGCCCTTGCGCTGCTGGTCATGCTTGGCGATCAGGCTGGTGATCACGCCATCCATGATGCCTTCGGGGATCTCGTTCCCTTCCCCATCGATGATGGCCGGGTTGGTCATCAGGTGGCCGACGTTGCGGATGAACAGCAGTGAGCGGCCGTGCAGGGTCAGGTTGGAGCCGTCCGCGGCGGTGTACTGGCGATCCGTGTTGAGCTGGCGGGTCATGGCCTTGCCACCCTTCTGGAAGGTGTCGACCAGATCGCCCTTCATCAGGCCCAGCCAGTTGCGATAGACGAGTACCTTGTCGTCAGCATCGACCGCCGCGGTGGAGTCTTCGCAGTCCACGATGGTGGTGACGGCCGCTTCGACCAGAAGGTCCTTGACGCCGGCGGCATCGGTCTGACCGATCGGGCTGTTGGGATCGATCTGGATCTCGACGTGCAGGCCGTTGTTCTTCAGCAGCACGGCCTTCGGCTCGAGGGCTTCGCCCTGGAAACCAACAAATTTTTCCGGCTGCTTCAGGCCGGTGGCATTGCCGTTTTCCAAGGTGACCTTGAGCTGGCCGTCCTGCACACGGTAGCTGACCGCATCGGCATGGCTGCCTTCGGCCAGCGGCGCGGCCTGATCGAGGAAATTGCGCGCGAAGGCGATGACCTTGGCGCCGCGCACTTCGTTGTAACCCGGGCCCTTCTGCGCGCCGTTCTCTTCGCTGATGGCGTCGGTGCCGTAGAGCGCGTCATACAGCGAGCCCCAGCGGGCGTTGGCGGCGTTCAGGGCGAAGCGCGCATTCATGATCGGTACGACCAGCTGCGGGCCGGCCATGCTGGCGATTTCTTCGTCGACGTTCTGGGTAGTGGCCTGGAAGTCTTCGGCTTCGGGCAGCAGGTAACCGATGTCCTGCAGGAAGGCCTTGTAGGCCACCGGATCGTGGGCTTGACCGGCACGCGCCTGGTGCCAGGCATCGATTTGCGCTTGCAGGTCGTCACGTTTGGCCAGCAGCGCGCGATTCTTCGGCGCCAGGTCGTGGATGACGCTGGAAGCGCCGGTCCAGAAGGCATCGGCATCAACACCGGTACCAGGAATCGCTTCGTTGTTCACGAAGTCGTACAGGACTTTGGCGACCTGCAGGCCACCGACTTCAACGCGCTCAGTCATTACTCGCCTCACTTGGTTCTTTCAATCCGACACGGACGATTGGGTTCTTGTAGTCCGGGGTCGCCGGATACTACCTGAAGCCGGGGCGAAAATCAGTCCGTTGCGCTTGGCCAGGCTGGTGCTTGGACCGGCGCCAGCGGTCGGCACGGCCATGTGGCCTGCGCATCGGGGCGGCGAAACCGGTACTTTGTTGTATACCTATGGAGCCGGGCTCCACGGGCAATTCCCACATCCTGATGCGTGCGGCTATCGCTGGGCGCACGCATCCCGACAAGAAGGAGCCGAACATGGATCATCTCGTACTTACCGTCATTGCCGAGGATCAGCCGGGCTTGGTCGAACGCGTGGCCAAGTGCATCGCCGAGCATGGCGGCAACTGGCTGGACAGCCGCATGTCGCGCATGGCCGGTCAGTTCGCCGGTATTTTGCGGGTCGCAGTGCCGAAGAACGCTCATGCGGGGCTGACCGATGCGCTGCAGCAACTGGAGCGCCAGGGTATCCGCGTGGTGTTCGCCCACAGCGGCGAGGCGCCCGCGCGCAGCTGGCGGATGATTCAGCTGCGGCTGGTGGGCAACGACCGCGCGGGCATCGTGCGCGACATCACCCGTCTGCTGGCGGGGCACGGCATCAACGTGGAAAGCCTGAATACCGATGTCCTGCCCGCGCCGATGACCAACGAGCTGCTGTTCCATGCCGACGCGCGCCTGGCGGTGCCGGCTGAGCTCTCGCTGGATGAGCTGCAACAGCATCTGGAAGCCCTGGCCGATGAGCTGATGGTGGAGCTGAAACTACAGCCGGCCGACTGAACGCTGCAGCAAATGGTTTAGCTCCCAGGCGTCTTTCGCATCAGGCGCCAGGCGTCATAGCAGTACACCGCCAGGCCCGCCCAGAAGCAGATGAAAGCGAGCTGGCGGTCAGCGGGGAAGGGCTCATGGAACACCCACACCGCCAGCACCAGCAGCAGAGTCGGCGTGATGTATTGCAGAAACCCCAGCGTGGAATATGGCAGGTGGCGTGCGGCGGCGTTGAAGCACAGCAGTGGCAGCAGCGTCACCGGCCCGGCTGCAACCAGCCAGAGCGCCTGCGGGTCGGTCCAGAACGACCACTCGGTGCTGGGCCCGCTGCCAAAGAAGAACAGCCAGCCCAGCGCGATCGGTAGCAGCAGCCAGGTTTCCACTACCAGGCCCGGCAGAGCCGCCACCGGCGCCTGTTTGCGCAGCAGACCATAGCTGCCGAAGCTCAGCGCCAGAACGATCGATACCCAGGGGAAATTGCCGAGTGTAATCAGCTGCAACAGCACACCGACAGCCGCCATCGCCACCGCCAGCCATTGCAACGGACGCAGCCGTTCGCGCAGCACGATCAGCCCGAGCAGCACATTGACCAGCGGATTTATGTAGTAGCCCAGGCTCGCCTCGAGCATATGGTTGTGATTCACCGCCCAGACGTAAATCAGCCAGTTGGTCGCGATCAGCACGCTGGAAATCATCAGCACGCCGATCCGCCGGGGATGGGCGAGCAGCTCCTGCCACCATCCCGGATGACGCCACAGCATGAGCACCAGCGTGCCGAACAGCGCCGACCAGATGGCGCGCTGGGTGACGATTTCCAGCGCTGCATATTGTTCGATGGACTTGAAGTAGAGCGGGAACATGCCCCAGATGCAGAAGGTCGTCAGACCCAGTAGATACCCTTTACGCAGATCGGCAGTGGCCATGGATGTCCCGAAACGCAGCAGCGGAGAGCCGGCCATTCTGCGCCTGTGGCGGGCGTTTGTCTGCCGTTGTGGCTATCCTCGCGTGTCGTGAAGGCTTCACAACAGACGGGTTGAACGCAGCCGGCGACAACCCGTCTCAGGAGGACGATCGAGATGTCGCCGCCGCGACAACACAGCCATACGAGGTGTTCGATGAAACTGCAGAACAAGGTGGCGCTGGTCACCGGCAGCTCCCAAGGAATCGGCCGTGGTATCGCCGTGCGCCTGGCCGAGGAGGGCGCCGATCTGATCGTCAATGGCCGGCACGATAACGACGAAGCGCGCCAGACCCTCGAGCAGGTTCGTTCGCTAGGCCGCCGAGCCTGTTTCATCGCCGCCGATGTCGGCGTGGTCGCCGAATGCCGGCGATTGCTGACGCAGGCGGTCGAGCAGATGGGACGTCTCGATATTCTGGTCAACAACGCCGGCGTGCAGAAACACAGCTCGTTTCTCGATGCCAGCGAAGCCGACTACGACCTGGTACTCAACGTCAACCTGCGCGGAGCGTTCTTCCTGTCACAGGCCTTTGCCCGCTATCTGCGCGACAGCGGCCGCAGTGGGCGGATCATCAATAACAGCTCGGTTCATGAGGACCTGCCGTTTCCCAACTTCACCGGCTACTGCGCCAGCAAGGGCGGGCTGAAGATGCTCATGCGCAACCTGGCGATCGAGCTCGCGCCGCTGGGGATCACGGTCAACAACGTCGCCCCGGGTGCGATCGAGACGCCGATCAACCGAGCCCTGATGAACCAGCCGGAAAAGCTGGCCGACTTGCTGGACAACATCCCCGCCGGCCGCCTCGGTCAGCCACGCGACGTGGCCGGTGCCGTGGCCTTTCTCGCCTCGGACGAGGCCGACTACATCACCGGTACTACACTGGTAATCGATGGCGGGCTGCTATGGAATTACAGCGAGCAATGACCGAAACCGATCTGAGCCCCTTCGATTACGACACCCATGCGGTTTCCGCCGCCGACACCCTGACCCCGGCGGACCGCTATCAGGAACTGTTCGTAGCGGTGCAGACGCAGCGGGTGTTTCCTGACAGCAAGACCTTCGTCGACTGCGCACCGCGCCAGCATCCGGAACGAATTCTCGATCGGTATCGAGCCTGTAGCGGCGCGCCCGGTTTCGATCTGAAAGCCTTCGTGCTGGAGCATTTCCAGGTCTACGAAATGGCACCAACGGAGTTCGTGGCCAACCCCGAAGATAGCCTGGCCGAACATATCGACCGGCTCTGGCCGGTGCTGACACGCCATCCCCGGCAGCACCCGGAGTTTTCCTCGCTGTTGCCCTTGCCGCACGATTACGTCGTACCGGGCGGTCGCTTCACCGAGATGTATTACTGGGATTCTTACTTCACCATGCTCGGCCTGGACGAGAGCGGGCATTGCGAGCTGCTACGTTCGATGGCCGATAACTTCGCCTATCTGATCGATACCTACGGCCATGTGCCCAACGGCAATCGCTCCTACTATCTGAGCCGCTCGCAGCCGCCGGTGTTCGCGCTGATGATCGATCTGTTCGAGGACACCGGCGTGCATCGCGCCAGTGATTACCTGCCACAGCTGCGCAAGGAGTACGCCTTCTGGACCGAAGGCGGCGATCAGCTGCGCCCCGGGGAGGCGCATCGGCGCTGCGTCTGCCTGCCGGACGGCAGTGTGCTCAATCGATACTGGGACGAACGTGACACGCCCCGTGAGGAGTCCTATCTCGAGGACGTCGAAACTGCACGTTCATCGAGCCGGCCAGCGCACGAGGTCTATCGCGACCTGCGTGCTGGGGCCGAATCGGGCTGGGATTTCAGTTCGCGCTGGCTGGGCGACCCGCAACGTCTGTCGAGCATTCGCACCACCAACATCATTCCGGTGGACCTGAACAGCTTTCTTTATAAGGTCGAACGTCAAATCGCCCGCCTCAGTCATCAGAAAGGCAGGCATGAGTGCGCCGAAGCATTCCGTCAGCGTGCCGAAGCCCGCCTGGCGGCGATTAACCGGTATCTGTGGAGCGACCGGGATGGCGCGTATTTCGACTACGACTGGACGCTACGGCAGCCGCGCGACAACCTCACCGCCGCCACCCTGACGCCGCTGTTCGTGCAACTGGCCAACGAGAGTCAGGCGAGGCGGGTCGCTGACGTTGTCCGTGAGCGCTTGCTCGCCCCGGGTGGGTTGTCGACGACCGAAATCAGCGGCAGTGGCGAACAATGGGACCGACCCAACGGTTGGGCGCCCCTGCAGTGGATTGGCATTCGCGGGTTGCAGCGCTACGGTCACGATGCGCTGGCGCTGCAGATTGAAGAGCGCTGGCTGAGCATCGTCTCGCTTCTGTTCGAGCAGGAAAGCAAATTGGTGGAGAAATACGTGCTGCGACCCAGCGTCGAGCATGCTGGCGGTGGCGAATATCCATTGCAGGATGGTTTCGGCTGGACCAATGGGGTGACCCTCAAGCTGATGCAGGAAGACCCGACCCATGAAGCGCACCGTTGCCGAGCCGGTCGGTGCCGAGCGAACTGGACAGCAGAGTAGGCCAGTCCACGACGCCGGCTTCGTGCAGAGGCTGATCTCTCCGGAGGCGGGCGGGATGGGCCGTAGGGCCGAATTTATTCGGCCGTCAGGCGACTGGGTGACGACCGAGGCCGAACAAGTTCGGCCCTACGGGGGCCGGT
>DPSI01000312.1 GCA_003527165.1 Pseudomonas sp. | reverse complement strand
ATCGAGGTACTGCCCTGGGTCGAGGATGAACTGGTGGTGTTCTGCGCACCGCAACATGCGCTGGCCGAACGCGTCGCGGTGAGCCTGGACGAGCTTTCGCGCGAAGCCTGGATCCTTCGTGAACAGGGCTCGGGCACTCGCCTGACGTTCGACCACGCCATGCGTCATCATCCGGCCAAATTGAACATACGGCTCGAACTGGAACATACCGAAGCGATCAAGCGAGCCGTTGAATCCGGGCTGGGAATCGGCTGCATTTCACGCCTGGCACTGCGCGACGCATTTCGCCGGGGCAGCCTGGTTGCGGTGGAAACACCCGAACTGGATCTGACCCGACAGTTCTATTTCATCTGGCATTCATTGAAGTACCAGACCGCAGCGATGCGCGAATTCATTGATCAATGCCGGGCGCTGACGGCCGGAATTCGGCGCAGCGATGAGATCGTGCTGCCGACCATCGCCTGACGTCTGCGAAAATGAGCGGCCGCCCCGAAACAAGCAAGACCTGCCGGGTAGTTGGTACGGTTGGCCAACCATCTCCGGCCGGCATCCAAGGGTGCCAGTATCAGCTGTTTGGAATCGAACCCATCTGTTGCAGTAGCAGCGCTGCCTGGGTCCGGGTACGGACGCCCAGCTTGCGGAAGATCGCAGTGACATGGGCTTTGATGGTCGCCTCGGATACGCTGAGCTCGTAGGCGATCTGCTTGTTCAGCAAGCCGTCGCAAACCATGGTCAGCACTCGGAACTGCTGCGGCGTGAGACTGGCGAGCCCTTCGCTGGCCGCCTTGGCCTCAGGGCTGACATGCGCGACGTCCTGAATATTGGCGGGCCACCAGACGTCGCCGTCGAGCACGACCCGCACAGCTTCCTGAATGGTCTCCAGCGAACTGGACTTGGGAATGAAGCCGCTGGCGCCAAACTCGCGGGAGCGAGCGACTACCGCAGCATCCTCCTGGGCCGAAATCATCACCACCGGCAGTTGGGGGTATTGGCCCCTGAGCAGCACCAGTCCGGAAAACCCATAAGCACCCGGCATGTTCAGATCCAGCAACACCAGATCCCAATCCGAGGTCCGGGTCAGCTGGGCTTCCAGTTCGGCGATGCTTGCCGCTTCGGACAACCGCACGCCATCGCCCAGGCCAAGCGTCAACGCTTGTTGAAGGGCGCTGCGAAACAGCGGGTGATCATCGGCGATAAGGATTTCGTAAGCAGCCATGGCAGACCTATAGTTTTTATTGGCGCTTCACCGGCCTGAGCCGGAAGCCGACATCAGGCCGGCATGAACCCGGAATATTTGCGCGGGGATGGACCGGGTTGATGATATCGCGCCACCACTCGGAATTCGATCACCGTTCCGCATTTAATCAAGCATCAGGGCGAGCCGAACGGTGAAACGGTGGCCAAGCGCATCGGTTTGAGGCAAAGTTCGCCGCTTTCTCACGCGAGCCTGAACATGCGTAACCAAGCCCTTCGCGCCGATTTCCTGATGCTCATTACAGCCATGATCTGGGGAAGCGCTTTTGTCGCACAGCGGGTCGGGATGGACAACATCGGACCGTTCCTGTTCACCGGCCTGCGCTTCGCATTGGGCGCACTCGTTCTATTGCCCCTGCTGCTGCATCAAGGCCGCGGTGCAGCTCGGCATGAGCCCTTTCTACAGCGGGGCTTGCTGCTGGGAGGTGTAAGCATGGGGCTTGCCCTCACGCTCGGCATCAACCTACAACAGGTCGGCCTGCTCTTCACCAGCGTCACCAACTCCGGTTTCATCACCGGACTGTACGTCATCGTCGTGCCACTGCTGGGGTTGATCATTGGCCAGAAAACCGGGATGGGGACTTGGCTGGGTGCAATTTTGGCCGTACTCGGCATGGCACTGCTCAGCATCGATGAGAACTTTCAGGTCGCTTCCGGGGATTGGATACAGCTGGCCGGGGCCTTCGTATGGGGCGTGCACGTTCTGCTAGTGAGTTTCTTCGTTGGTCGCCACGACGCCATTCGCCTGGCTTTTTTGCAGTTCGTCACCTGCGCGGTGGTCAGCCTGGCGCTGGCGGCCATCTTCGAGGAAGCCAGCCTGAACAGTATCTGGCTGGCGGCCCCGGCATTGGTTTATGGCGGCATGTTCGCAGTCGGCGTGGGCTACACCTTGCAGGTCGTGGCACAGAAGCATGCGATTGCCTCCCATGCGGCGATTATCCTCTCGCTCGAAGCGGTATTCGCCGCCGTTGCTGGCGCATTGTTTCTCGACGAAAGCCTCAGCCTGCGCGGCTACTTCGGTTGTGCGCTGATGTTCGTCGGTATGCTGGCCGCACAGCTCTGGCCGCGCAAGGCACTGCCGGTGACGGTCGATAAGGGAATCCCACAAACGGCCAGACACTGAACGCGCCTAGCGATCAGCGCCCGCCGAACGTCGCCAGCGCCCGGTGGGTGGCATCATCCGGATCGGGTGTGCGGTGGTGTTTGGCAGCCAGATAATGATCGGTGAATGCATCGAGCCAGTTGTCCAGCGCCCCTGCAGCCTGATCATCGCCTGCCAGCCCCAGGCACAACGCGGCAACTTCGGCGGTACACAGGTGCTCGCTGCGCGTCGAGCGGCGCAGGCGATAGCGCGACAACACATCGGCCTGCAGACTCAGCACCGGGAGACGATTCAGATAGGGACTCTTGCGAAACATCTTGCGTGCCTCGGTCCAAGTCGCATCGAGCAGAATGAACAGCGGGCGCTTGCCCGCAACCGCTTTGACTCCGGAAACCACTCGCTCGGGTTCGGCGTACTCCCTAGGAAATACCAGCAACGGCTGATATCGAACGTCGGCGAGCAACTCCAGCAAGGCTGGGTCCACACCAGTTCGCCGCCAGGTGAAAGCATGGGTATCGGCCACGATGTCGGCGATCAGCCAACCGGTATTGCTCGGCTTCAGCGGCTCGATGTCGTGCATGATCAGACACACCGCACTTTTCGCCGCCACGTGCGGAAGCCAGGCGCATAGACAATGACTGGTTGTGACGCGACAGCGTGCGCAGCGAGGGGTGCGCGAACCCCGAGCGATAAAGGGTTTAGCGCTGCAGGCCAGGCGCGCATCACGTAAACGGGCTACGGCATGTGACATTGGGATTTCGATCGGTTCGGGCGGAGCGACAGTCTACCAGCCTGGCCGGAATCCATGACCGCCGCTGAACCGTGCTGACGGACACCGGTCGAACGACTGCAGTTACCAGGAGATCACCATGCACCGTCTGACCACCCTATTCACGCTCTGCCTCGCCCTGCCCTTCGCCCATACTGCTGCTTCGGCACAAGATTCGGCACTCGGCCAGCTGCTCGAGCAGGTTGCCCGCGAAAGCAGCGTAGGTACGCCGCGCGCGATCAATTCGGACCTTCTCGACGAGGGCTATAGCGTCGACGGTAACGAGTTGGTCAATCACCTGAGCGTCCAGCCCCGCCATGCCGCTCAGATGCGTGACAATCCAAAGCAGGTTCGCACCCAACTGGCTGCGAGCGTTTGCGACAACGATGGCCTGCGTCAGCTGATGAGCCAAGGGGCGGTGTTGCGTTTCGAGTTCAGCGAAT
>DPSI01000249.1:2315-3128 GCA_003527165.1 Pseudomonas sp. | reverse complement strand
CAACCAGGGCACCCTCGGCGGCAACATTGGTAACGCCTCGCCCATCGGCGATTCGCCACCGCTGCTGATCGCGCTGGGTGCTCAAGTGGTGCTGCGCAAGGGCATCAGCAGCCGCACCCTGCTGTTGCAGGACTACTTCATCGATTACAAGGTCACCGCCCGCGAACAGGGCGAGTTCATCGAGAAGATCATCGTGCCGCGCGCGCAGCCGAACCGGGTGTTCCGTGCGTACAAGGTGTCCAAGCGCCTGGATGACGACATTTCGGCCGTCTGCGCGGCCTTCGATCTGAAGCTTGAAGGTGGCCTGATCGATGATGCCCGCATCGCCTTTGGCGGCATGGCAGCCATCCCCAAACGCGCGGTTGCCTGCGAACGTGCGCTGATCGGCGCTCCGTTCAACACCGAAACCATCGAACGGGCTTGCGAAGCGCTGGACAAGGATTTCACGCCGCTTACCGACTTCCGTGCCAGCCGCGAGTACCGCCTGCTGGTCGCACAGAACCTGCTGCGCAAATGCTTCCATGAACAACAAGCGCCGGCATATGAGACGAGGGTCACTTCCTATGCATAAGCCAACCAAATCGCAAGAGGAACTGGCCGCCCTGTTCACGCAGGATCTGGTCACCGGCGTTGGCCGCAGCGTCAAACACGACAGCGCGCCCAAGCACGTCACCGGCGAGGCGGTGTACGTCGACGACCGCCTGGAATTCCCCAACCAGCTGCACGTCTACGCCCGCATGAGCGACCGCGCTCATGCTCGCATCGTGAGCATCGATACCGCACCCTGCTATGAAGTGCCCGGCGTCGCCATCG
>DPSI01000249.1:1468-2194 GCA_003527165.1 Pseudomonas sp. | reverse complement strand
GCTGGCCGATGGCAAGGTCGAGTTCGTCGGCCAGCCGGTGATCGCCGTCGCCGCTGACAGTCTGGAAACCGCCCGCAAGGCGGCCATGGCCGCGATCATTGAATACGAAGACCTGGAGCCAGTGATCGATGTGGTCGATGCGCTGCGCAAGAAGCATTTCGTGCTCGACAGCCACACCCACAAGCGCGGCGACTCCAGCGCGGCACTGACCACCGCGCCACGCCGTCTGCAGGGCAGCCTGCACATTGGCGGGCAGGAGCACTTCTACCTGGAAACCCAGGTGTCCTCGGTGATGCCCACCGAGGACGGCGGCATGATCGTCTACACCTCGACGCAGAACCCCACCGAGGTGCAGAAGCTGGTCGCGGAAGTGCTCGGCGTCTCGATGAACAAGATCGTCATCGACATGCGTCGCATGGGCGGCGGCTTCGGCGGCAAGGAAACCCAGGCTGCGGGGCCGGCGTGCATGTGCGCGGTGATTGCGCACCTCACCGGCCGCCCGACCAAGATGCGCCTGCCGCGCATGGAAGACATGACCATGACCGGCAAGCGTCACCCGTTCTATGTCGAATACGATGTCGGCTTCGATGACGACGGCCTGTTGCACGGCATCGAGATCGACCTGGCCGGCAACTGCGGCTACTCGCCGGACCTCTCCGGCTCCATCGTCGACCGCGCCATGTTCCACTCCGACAACGCCTATTACCTGGGCGACGCCACCATCAA
>DPSI01000249.1:0-1275 GCA_003527165.1 Pseudomonas sp. | reverse complement strand
GTGCGCAAGCGCAACTACTACGGCAAGACCGAGCGCAACGTCACGCCTTACTACCAGACCGTCGAGCACAACATGCTCGAGGAGATGACCGCCGAGCTGGAGGCCAGCAGCGAATATGCCCGCCGCCGCGAAGAGATCCGTGCGTTCAATGCCAAGAGCCCGATCCTGAAGAAAGGCCTGTCGTTGACCCCGGTGAAATTCGGCATCAGCTTCACCGCCAGCTTCCTCAACCAGGGCGGCGCGCTGGTGCACGTCTACACCGACGGTAGCATCCACCTGAACCACGGCGGCACCGAGATGGGCCAGGGCCTGAATACCAAGGTCGCGCAGGTGGTGGCCGAGGTGTTCCAGGTGGACATGGACCGCATCCAGATCACCGCGACCAACACTGACAAAGTGCCGAACACCTCGCCGACCGCGGCCTCCAGCGGCACCGACCTCAACGGCAAGGCTGCGCAGAATGCAGCGCAGACCATCAAGCAGCGCCTGATTGAATTCGCCGCGCGGCACTACCAGGTCACCGAAGAGGATGTGGAATTCAGGAACGGCCAGGTGCGCATTCGCGACGAGTACCTGTCGTTCGACGAGCTGATCCAGCAGGCCTATTTCGGTCAGGTATCACTGTCTTCCACCGGCTTCTATCGCACGCCGAAGATCTACTACGACCGTAGCCAGGCACGCGGTCGTCCGTTTTACTACTTCGCCTATGGCGCGGCCTGCTCGGAAGTGATCGTCGACACCCTGACCGGTGAATATAAGATGCTGCGTAGCGACATTCTGCATGACGTGGGCGCCTCGCTGAACCCGGCCATCGACATCGGCCAGGTGGAAGGCGGCTTCGTCCAGGGCATGGGCTGGCTGACCATGGAAGAGCTGGTGTGGAACGACAAGGGCAAGCTGATGACCAGCGGCCCGGCCAGCTACAAGGTGCCGGCCGTGGCGGACATGCCGCTGGACTTGCGGGTCAAGCTGGTTGAAAACCGCAAGAACCCGGAGGACACGGTGTTCCACTCCAAGGCCGTCGGCGAGCCGCCGTTCATGCTCGGCATCTCGGTCTGGTGTGCGATCAAGGATGCGGTCGCCAGCCTGGCTGACTACAAGGCCCAGCCCAAGATCGACGCCCCGGCCACGCCCGAGCGTGTGTTGTGGGGTGTCGAACAGATGCGCAAGTTGAAGCGGACCACTGCCGCAGCCGCGGCAACAGAGACCACCCCGGCGTAAAGGTCGTTGCAACGCAGATGCAGGGGGGGTTGCGCGGCGTTCCGCTTCAGCCCA
>DPSI01000247.1 GCA_003527165.1 Pseudomonas sp. | reverse complement strand
GGCGCCAAATCCCAGGAAATGCTCAGCCTGCTGGAAGACATCACCAGCCTGAGCGACAAGATCACGCTGCGTACCGATGGCGATGACGTGCGCAAGCCCTCGTTCGCGCTCAACCGCATCGGCGGCAACGTCAGCCTGCGTTTCGCCGGCATCCCGATGGGCCATGAATTCACCTCGCTGGTCCTCGCCCTGCTGCAGGTTGGCGGGCATCCGTCGAAGACCGCGCCGGACGTCATCGAGCAGATCCAGAGCCTCGACGGCGAATACAACTTCGAAACCTATTTCTCGCTGTCCTGCCAGAACTGCCCCGACGTGGTTCAGGCACTGAACCTGATGGCGGTGCTCAACCCGAACATCCGCCACGTCGCCATCGACGGTGCGCTGTTCCAGGAAGAGGTCACGGTGCGCCAGGTCATGTCCGTGCCGAGCATCTACCTCAACGGTGAACTGTTCGGCCAGGGCCGCATGGGCGAGGAGGAGATTCTTGCCAAGCTCGACAGCGGTGCCGCGGCGCGCGATGCCGAGAAGCTCAGCGCCAAGGACGCCTTCGACGTGCTCGTTGTCGGGGGTGGTCCGGCCGGCGCCGCCGCGGCCATCTACGCCGCGCGTAAGGGCATTCGCACCGGTGTCGCCGCCGAGCGTTTCGGCGGTCAGGTGCTGGACACCATGGCCATCGAAAACTTCATCTCGGTCAACGAGACCGAAGGCCCGAAACTGGCCCGTGCGCTGGAGAACCACGTGCGCGAATACGACGTCGACATCATGAACCTGCAGCGCGCTGCGGCATTGATCCCGGCTTCGAGCGAAGGCGGACTGCACGAGATCAAGCTGGAAAATGGCGGCTCGCTGAAGGCCAAGACGTTGATCCTGGCGACCGGTGCCCGCTGGCGCGAAATGAACGTGCCGGGCGAACAGGAATACCGCGGCCGCGGCGTGGCCTACTGCCCGCACTGCGACGGCCCGCTGTTCAAGGGCAAGCGTGTGGCGGTGATCGGGGGCGGTAACTCCGGTGTCGAAGCGGCCATTGACCTGGCCGGTATCGTCGCCCAGGTGACGCTGCTCGAGTTCGACAGCCAGCTGCGTGCCGATGCCGTGCTGCAGAAGAAGCTGCATAGCCTGCCCAATGTCACCGTGATCACCAGCGCGCTGACCAGCGAAGTCATGGGAGACGGCCAGAAAGTTACCGGTCTGACTTACAAGGATCGCAACTCCAGCGAATTCCATAACCTGGAGCTGGAAGGCATCTTCGTGCAGATCGGCCTGCTGCCCAACTCCGATTGGCTGAAGGGCACCGTCGAACTGACATCGCGTGGCGAGATCATCGTCGATGCGCGTGGTGAGACCTCGCTGCCGGGCATCTTCGCCGCTGGGGACGTCACCACCGTACCGTACAAGCAGATCGTCATCGCGGTCGGTGAAGGCGCCAAGGCCTCGCTGAGTGCCTTCGACCACCTGATCCGCAGCTCCGTCGAAGACTGAGCCTGGCGGTAACGAAAAAGGGGGAGCAGATGTAAGTCTGCTCCCCCTTTTTGGTTTATTGCTGCCTTCTGCTCTGCCTGCCTTTAGGCGTTGCCCTCGAGCTGTCCGACCTGCATGTTGACCCAGTTCTCGGCGCGCTGATTGAGTTCGGCGACCGCTCGCGGCCCTTCGCTTTCGGCGCGCATCGCCGGCCCGATAACCACTCGAATGGTCCCGGGCCGCTTGCTCCAACCCGATTTGGGCCAGAACGTTCCGGCATTGTGCGCGATCGGCAACACCGGCAGGTTGGCGTTCACCGCCAGCGCCGCGCCGCTGCGGGAGAACTTGCCAGCTTGCCCGACCGGCATGCGGGTCCCTTCGGGGAAAATCAGCACCCAGGCACCCTGCTCAAGCCGCTCATGGCCCTGCTTGGCCACCTGACGCAAGGCCGCCTTGGGATTGTCGCGATCAATGGCTATGGGCTTGAGTAGCATAATGGCCCAACCGAAGAACGGCACATAGAGCAGCTCACGCTTAAGCACCTGGCTCAGCGGCTCGAAGTACGCCGAGAGAAAAAAAGTCTCCCAAGTACTCTGGTGCTTCGAAAGAATCACGCAAGGTCTGTCTGGGATGTTCTCCTGACCGCTCACTTCGTAACGCAAGCCGATGATGGTTTTAGCCAACCATACAGCGCTGCGACACCAAGTCTGAACCACGAACCGGTAGCGAGTGCGAAACGACATGAACGGCGCGAAGACCAAGCTGATCAAGCACCACGCGAACGCAGTGAACGCCAGCAACAAGTAGAACAGCGCGATGCGTATGGGCAGCAAAACGCTCATCGTTTGGCTCTCAGTAAGTGTTCGACCACTGCCTTCAGATCATCGAATACCTGGGTGCCTGGTGGCAGCGTACCTTCGAGCGTTTTAATGCCTTTTCCGGTACGAACCAAGTAAGGCACACCCCCGAGACGCATCCCGGCATGCAGATCGCGGTGGCTGTCGCCGACCACCGGCACACCCTTGAGATCTTTCAGATGAAAATGCTCAGCGATCTGCTGGAACATACCCGGTAGCGGCTTGCGGCAATCGCAGCCATCATCAGGTCCATGCGGGCAATGCACAATCAGATCGATGCGACCGCCCTCCTCCATCACCAGCTGTTGCATCTTGAAATGCATGTCGCCGAGGGTAGACGCGTCAAACATGCCACGGGCCAGACCAGACTGGTTGGTGGCGACTGCCACCGTCCAGCCGGCCTTGCACAGCCTTGCTATGGCTTCCAGCGACCCCGGGATGGGTACCCACTCGTCCAGGTTTTTCACGTACGCGTCGGAGTCTTCGTTGATGACACCGTCGCGGTCGAGCACTATCAATTTCACTGGCTTAGCCAAGTGTGGAAATATCGGCAACGCCAAGGAACAATCCCCTCAACCTGGCTAGCAAGGCATAGCGGTTGGCCCGTACCGAAGCATCTTCGGCATTGACCAGCACCGCTTCGAAGAACGCATCCACCGGCCCGCGCAGGTGTGCCAGCCGTTCGAGCATTTCACGATATTGGCGCGCCATGGCCAATGGCTGTACGGCCTGCTCGGCCTGTTGCAGCGCCGAATACAGTGAAAATTCGGTGGCGTTGTCGAAATAGCGAGGCTCAACGGTATCCGGCAGTTTTGCCTCGAACTTGCTCAGCAGGTTCGAGACACGCTTGTTCGCCGCCGCCAAGGCTTCGGCTTCCGGTAGATTGCGGAACGCCTGCACCGCCTGCACACGTTGATCGAAATCCAGCGCCGACCCCGGCTGCACAGCGCGTACCGACAGATAGGACGCGACATCGACTCCCTCGTCTTCGTAGCGTGCTCGCAAGCGATCAAAGATGAAGTCCAGCACCTGATCCGCCAATCCCTCGGCTTTGACCTGGTTGCCGAACTCGCCGACGGAGAAGCGCACCGCCTCTACCAGATCGAGGTCCAGTCGCTTCTCAATCAGGATGCGCAGGATGCCCAATGCCGCACGGCGAAGCGCATAAGGATCCTTGCTGCCGGTAGGGAGCATGCCGATGCCGAAGATGCCTACCAAGGTATCCAGCTTGTCAGCAACCGCCAGTACCGCACCCGTATGAGTACTTGGCAGTTCGGCACCCGCGCCACGGGGCATGTACTGCTCGTTCAATGCCAGCGCCACGTCGTTGGGCTCGCCATCGTTCAGGGCGTAGTAGTAACCGGCGATGCCCTGCATCTCGGGGAATTCGCCGACCATTTCGGTTGCGAGGTCACACTTGCTCAGCAGGCCGGCACGGGCCGCCCATTGCGCGTTGCCTTCGGTGCGCTCGGCAATGAAGGCGGCGAGCCTGGAGACCCGCACCGCCTTGTCGTATACGGTGCCCAGCTGCGCCTGGAAAACCACGCTCTTCAGCCGCTCGTTGAACGTGTCCAGCTTCTGCTTCTTGTCCTGCTTGAAGAAGAATTCGGCGTCGGTCAGGCGCGGACGCACGACCTTCTCGTTACCCGCCACGATTTGCGCCGGGTCCTTGGACTCGATATTGGCCACGGTGATAAAGCGTGGCAGCAGCTTGCCGTTGGCATCGAGCAGGCAGAAATATTTCTGATTGTCCTGCATGGTGGTGATGAGCGCTTCCTGCGGGACTTCGAGGAAGCGCTCCTCGAAGGAGCACACCAGCGGCACCGGCCATTCGACCAGTGCGGTGACTTCATCCAGAAGCGCCGGCGGGACGATGGCGGTGCCGTTCTGTTCGCCAGCCAGCTGCGCGACACGCTTGGCGATCAGCTCACGACGCTCGGCGAAATCGGCGATCACGTGAGCGCCGCGCAAGTCTTCCAGGTAACTCGTCGGCTCGGAAATGCGGACTTGCCCCGGACTGTGGAAACGATGACCGCGGGATTCACGACCGGCGCGCTGCGTGAGGATGGTGCCGTCGATGACCTGGTCGCCCAGCAGCATAACCAGCCATTGGGTCGGCCGGACGAATTCTTCCTTGCGTGCCGCCCAGCGCATGCGCTTGGGGATCGGCAGGTCGTTCAGCGAAGTTTCAATGATGCCGGGCAGCAGCTCGGCGGTCGGCTGGCCGGGTATCGAGCGGCTGTACCGCAGTTTCGGGCCGCTGCGATCGATTTCCGCGAGGTCCACGCCGCATTTGCGGGCGAATCCCAGGGCGGCCTGGGTCGGTTCGCCTTCTGCATCGAAGGCGGCCTGCAGCGGTGGCCCATCGAGGTTGATGCTGCGATCAGGCTGCTCGGTATCGAGCTGTTCGATCAGTACCGCGAGACGTCGCGGCGCCGCAAATGCCTGCACCCGCCCGTGCTTGAGGCCGGCTTCCTTCAAACCTTTCTCGATGCCTGTGCGGAAGGCATCGGACAGCTTGCACAGTGCCTTTGGCGGCAGCTCTTCGGTGCCGAGTTCGACCAGAAAATCCAGTGCGCTCATTCTGCTGCCTCCAGCTTGGCCAGTACTTCGTCACGCAGGTCGGGGGTGGCCATCGGGAAGCCGAGCTTGGCGCGTGCCTGCAGGTAGCTCTGCGCCACCGCACGAGCCAGCGCCCGTACACGCAGGATGTACTGCTGACGCGCCGTCACCGAGATGGCGCGGCGGGCATCCAGCAGGTTGAAGGTATGCGATGCCTTCAGGACCATTTCGTAGGTCGGCAAGGGCAGCGCCAGTTCGATCAGCCGGTTGGCTTCCGACTCATAGAAATCGAACAACTCGAACAGCTTGTCGACATTGGCATGCTCGAAGTTGTAGGTGGATTGCTCCACCTCGTTCTGATGGAACACGTCGCCATAGGTAACGGTGCCGAACGGCCCGTCGGTCCAGATCAGGTCGTAGACCGAGTCAACGCCCTGCAGGTACATGGCCAGTCGTTCCAGGCCATAGGTGATCTCACCGGTGACCGGATAGCACTCGATCCCACCGACCTGCTGAAAGTAGGTGAACTGGGTAACCTCCATGCCGTTCAGCCACACTTCCCAGCCGAGACCCCAGGCGCCCAGCGTCGGCGACTCCCAGTTATCCTCGACGAAGCGTACGTCGTGCACCGAGGTGTCCACGCCGATGTGGCGCAACGATCCCAGGTACAGATCCTGGATATTGTCGGGGTTGGGCTTGAGTACCACCTGGAACTGATAATAGTGCTGAAGGCGGTTGGGGTTTTCGCCGTAACGGCCATCGGCCGGACGGCGCGAAGGCTGGACATAGGCTGCGTTCCAGGTCTCAGGACCTACGGCGCGCAGGAAAGTGGCGGTATGAAAGGTACCGGCACCCATCTCCATGTCGTAGGGTTGCAGGACGACGCAACCCTGCTCTGCCCAGTAACTTTGCAGGGCGAGGATCAGGTCTTGGAAGGTGCGCACGGCAGGCGTAGGCTGGGTCAAAATTTCACCTGTGCTGGCTTCGACAGAAAGCCCCGGAGTATACCCGATAACGGCTCAGGCCCGTGGTGGCGCGTGTTTTCCGGTTGGCGTCGCGGTGATCGAAGCAACTGCTCGTCGGCCTCATTCAAAGGACAAAAAGAAAATGCCGCGTTGCGCCTGGTGCAGTGAAGATCCGCTGTACATCCGCTACCACGACAGTGAGTGGGGTGTTCCGACGCGTGACCCGCAGATTCTCTTCGAATTTCTGATCCTCGAGGCCTTTCAGGCCGGGCTCTCCTGGATCACCGTCCTGCGCAAGCGAGAGCGCTATCGCCAGGTGTTGTTCGGTTTCGATCCCCAGCGTCTGGCGCAGATGAGCGATGCCGAGATCAACGAGCGCATGCTCGACCCAGGCATCATCCGCAACCGTCGAAAACTCGAAGCAGCACGGCGCAACGCTCAGCTGTGGCTCAAGCTGGAGGACCCGGTCGGCTGGATATGGTCGTTCGTAGGCGGTCAGCCTAAGGTCAACCATTTCGAGTCGATCAGACAGGTGCCGGCGGTATCCGCCGAAGCCGAGGCCATGAGCCGCGCGTTGAAGAAAGCCGGCTTCAGCTTTGTCGGCCCGACTATCTGCTACGCCTATATGCAGGCTTGTGGCATGGTCATGGACCACACCACCGATTGTGATCGCTACGCGATGCTTAGCGGTGCCTCGCCAAACGTTAGCGCTGAGACCGGGTGCGAGTAGCCGAGGGTTCGAAGCGGTTACACTAGCGGCTTTGATTTTCGGGAGAGATCCTTGGAAAAGCTCAAAGGTGCGCTGGTGGTCGGCTTCCTGCGTCTGTTCGCCCTCCTGCCGTGGCGTGCGGTACAGGGATTGGGGGGCCTCATTGGCTGGTTGATGTGGAAATTGCCCAATCGTTCTCGCGAGGTCGCCCGGACGAACTTGGCCAAGTGCTTCCCCGAGTTCGATACCGCCGAACGGGAACGGCTGCTGGGGCAGAGCCTGCAGCAGATCGGCAAAACGTTTACCGAAAGCGCTTGCGCCTGGATCTGGCCGGCAGACAAGACGCTGCGTCTGGTCAAAGAGGTCGAGGGGCTCGAGGTGCTGGAACAGGCCTTGGCCTCCGGCAAGGGCGTCGTCGGCATCACCAGCCATCTGGGTAACTGGGAAGTGCTCAATCACTTCTATTGCGCGCAGTGCAAACCGATCATTTTCTACCGCCCGCCGAAGCTCAAGGCGGTGGATGACTTGCTGCAACGCCAACGGGTGCAGCTGGGCAACAAGGTCGCGCCCTCGACCCGCGAAGGCATCATCAGCGTCATCAAGGAAGTTCGCAAAGGCGGTGCCGTGGGCATTCCGGCCGATCCGGAGCCCAGCGAAGGCGCCGGTGTGTTCGTGCCCTTTCTTGGTACGCAGGCACTGACCAGCAAGTTCGTACCTGGCATGCTCACCGGCGGCAAGGCAATCGGGGTATTTCTCCACGCGTTGCGCCTGGAGGATGGTTCAGGCTACAAGGTGATTCTCGAAGCGGCGCCAGCTGCGATGTACGACGAGGACGTCGAGGTCGCGGTCGCAGCCATGAGCAGCGTTATCGAGCGCTACGTGCGCTCCTGGCCGAGCCAGTACATGTGGACCATGAAGCGCTTCAAGAAGCGCCCGGCAGGCGAGCGCCGCTGGTACTGACAGTAACGAAGACAACAGGAACGTCCGATGGTAAACCAGCGACAGCATCCACGTTCCCCCATGAAATGCCGAATACGCATCGCTCATGAGTCCTTTGGCGAGGTGTTCGCGCACACACGTGATCTGTCCGACGGTGGTGTCTACGTCAAACATCCGCAGCTGACCGAGCTGCGGCTCGGAATGATCGTAAGCGGCCAGGTACAGGACTTGCCCATCCCTGCACCTGAGCTGCAGATGGAAGTGATGCGCGTCGATGCCGAGGGAGTCGGCTTGCGTTTCGTGTCGCACACTTAGGGCGGTTCTGCCGCCTGCGTGTATCGCCAACTGTTGCTAGGCGCCGGCCTGCTTGTTCAGTTTGCGTAGAAACACGGCCATTTCTTTCTCAGCCTGCTTGTCACCTTGCGCTTGCGCCGCGACCAAGCCCTGCTCCCATGCTCGCCGCGCTCCCTCAGGGTCGCCGCTGGCCTGCAGCGCTTTTCCGAGCAGCTTCCAGGCAGCCGAATACCTGGGATCTTGTTCGACGCAGCGCTGCAAGTGCATGGCGGCCTGAGCCGCGTCGCCGACGTCCAGATAGCCCTTGCCGAGGCCAAACCGCAGCATGGGGTTGTCCATGCCTTTGGCCAGCACCTTTTCCAGCGATTCGAGCATCGCTCTCCCCCTTCGAAAGCTAGCGCGCCAAAGCCCCGTCTAGTATCGGACCGGCCCCTGCCGCCGCGGTACCTAGCTTGCCTGGGTCACCGCACTGAGAAACTCCTGCGTGCGCACCTCGCGCGGATTGGCAAACAGTTCGTCCGGCGTGCCCTGTTCGTGGATACGGCCTTCGTTGAAGAAGCATACGCGGTCGGCGAACTCACGGGCGAAACCCATTTGATGGGTGACCATCAACATGGTCAGACTGTGCTCCTCGCCCAGCCGGCGGATGACGTTGAGCACCTCGCCACAGAGTTCCGGATCCAGCGCCGAGGTCACCTCGTCGAAAAGCATCACTCGAGGCCGCATGGCCATTGCGCGGGCAATGGCCACCCGTTGTTGCTGGCCCCCGGAGAGCTGCGCCGGATAATGCTCGAGCTTGTCATCCAGCCCCACCATGGCCAGCAGTTCGTCGGCGCGTTCACGGGCTTCCTTTTTCGATAGCCCCAGCACCTGCACCGGTGCTTCCATCACGTTCTGCCGAGCGCTCATGTGCGGAAACAGATTGAAGCTCTGAAACACCATGCCGACCTTGCCGCGTACGTGGCGCTGGTAACGCCCACTGGCCGGAACCAAATGACCGTCGGACGCCGGCATGTGGGTCAGCGGCTCGCCGTCGACTTCTATGACCCCATCGTCGATGGTTTCCAATGTCATCAGCGCACGCAGCAGCGTCGACTTGCCCGAGCCGCTTGGCCCGATGATCGCGACCTTCTCGCCATTGGCGACTTCCAGGTTCAGATGGTCGAGCACGGTGAGGCTCCCATAGCGCTTGGTCACCTGGTCAAAGCGAACCAGCGGCTCGGCCATATCATTGTTTTTCTGAGAATGGGTGTCGAGATGCAGTGACGTATTCATCGGGCAACCTCCAAGCGATTTTCAAGGCGGCGGACGCACCAGGCCAGGCCCAGGCTGAGGATCAGGAAGAACAACCCGACCATGGTTATCGGCTCCAGGTAGCGAAAGCTCTCGGAGCCGATATTCTTGGCCTGCTGCATGATTTCGACCACGGTGATCGCCGAAAGCACCGGAGTATCCTTCAGCATCGCCACCAGATAATTGCCAAGCGCCGGCAAGATCGGACGCAGCGCCTGGGGCAGGATGACATCGCGGTAAGCGGTCAGCGGCTTCATGTTCAGCGCGGTCACCGCTTCCCATTGCCCGCGCGGGACCGCATCGAGTCCCGCGCGGTACACCTCCGCCGTGTAGCAAGCGTAGTGCACGGCGATGGCGATGATCCCGGCCTGCAGAGCGCTGAGGTTGATGCCGTAGTTGGGAAATACGTAGAACAGAAAATAGGCTTGGATCAGCAGCGGTGTGCTGCGGATGAATTCGATCAGGCCGGTGGCCGGCCACGACAACCAGACGCTCCGGCTACGGCGTGCTCACCGGCGAGGACGTCAAGCGCTGGGCCAATCCCTTCCCGGTCGGCGTGCGCGCGCCGATGGAGCACTGGTGCCTGGCGGTGGACAAGGTCCGCTACGTCGGCGAGCCGGTTTGCGTGGTGATCGCCGACGACCGCTACCTGGCCGAAGACGCGCTCGACGCGGTGATGGTGGAATACGAGCCGCTGCCGGCGATCGTCGATCCGGAAGCGGCCACCGCCGAAGACGCGCCGGTGCTGCACGAGGCAGTCGGCAGCAACGTGGTCAATGAGCGGCACTTCCGCTACGGCGAGCCCGAGGAGGCCTTCGCCAGGGCCGCGCGGCGGGTGTCGATCAAGGTCCACTACCCGCGCAATTCCTGCACTCCGATCGAGTGCTACGTGGTACTCGGCCAGTACCAGCCGGCGACCGGCACCTACGACGTACTTTCCAACTTCCAGGGCCCGTATGCCCTGCACTCGGTCATGTCGCGCGCGCTGAACGTGCCCGCCAATCGCCTGCGCCTACGCACGCCGCCGGATTCGGGCGGCAGCTTCGGCATCAAGCAGGGCGTGTTCCCCTATGTCGTGCTCATGGGCCTGGCGGCGCGCAAGGTCGGCGCCCCGGTGAAATGGGTCGAGGACCGCCTCGAACACCTGCAGGCCGCTTCCAGCGCGACCAACCGCGTCTGCGAAATCGAGGCGGCGGTGGAAGCCGATGGCCGCGTACTGGCGCTGAAATACGACCAGATCGACGACTGCGGCGGCTACCTGCGCGCCCCGGAGCCGGCCACCTTCTACCGCATGCACGGCAACCTCAGCGGCGCCTACGCGATTCGCAATCTGCTGGTACGCAACCGCGTGGTGCTGACCAACAAGGTGCCGAGCGGACTGAACCGCGGCTTCGGCGGCGGTCAGGTGTATTTCTCGCTGGAGCGGCTGATGCATCAAGTCGCCGTGGAGTTGGGCCTCGATCCGCTCGATGTGATCCGCCGCAACCTCATCCCCGCCGGGGTATTCCCCTACCGCGCGGCGGCCGGCGCGCTGCTCGATTCCGGCGATTACCCGGCCACCCTCGACCTGGCCCTGCGCGAGGGCGGGCTCGATGAGTTGCTGCGCCGCCGCGAGCAGGCGCGTGCCGAGGGCCGGATCTACGGCATCGGCTATACCGCCGTGGTCGAGCCGTCGATCTCCAACATGGGCTACATCACCGTCGCGATGACGCCCGAAGAGCGGCGCAAAGCCGGGCCGAAGAATGGCGCCGTGAGCACCGCCACCGTGAGCGTTGACCCGCTGGGTAGCGTCACGGTGCTCGTCGCCTCGACGCCACAGGGTCAGGGCCATCAGACGGTGGTCGCGCAGATCGTTGCCGAAGTGCTCGGCGTGGCGCTCGACGGCATCAGCGTCAACGTTGAACTCGATACCGGAAAGGACGCCTGGTCGATCGCCTCGGGCAACTATTCCAGCCGTTTCGCCGGCGTTGTAGACGGAACCGGTGACGGCGCCGGCGAAACGGCTGGAAT
>DPSI01000426.1:400-6701 GCA_003527165.1 Pseudomonas sp. | reverse complement strand
CGGCCGTGTCACGGGACACCGCATCGAATACTTCCAGCGCCGGCACCAACTCGCCTGCTGCGTAAACCTTGACCGTCAAGCGGCCAGCACTCATTTCGTTGACCAGATTGGCGAAGCGCTCCGCGCCGACACCCACGCCCGGGAAATTTTTCGGCCAGGAAGTGACCATCTTCCAGTTGAATTTCTCGGTGCTTGCGCTGCCTTCGGACGGGGTAGCGGTTTCGGCTTCCTTGTTGCAACCGGCCAGAGCCGTAGCAGCCAGGCCAACGCCAGCGGCGGCCAGAATTTGACGACGTTTCATGAGTAACTCCTTGTTGTTGTAATGCTGAATATCGGAATCCCGAACTCAGGTAGTTCTAGCTATCATATGGCTATCTATCGCTCAAGCACCGTGACTACGTATATAGACTACGTACGTATTACTGCCGGTTGCGACACCGTCGCGCAGCCGCCTAGAATCGCCGGCCGTCTGGGCCATAACAATAAAGGATCTGCCATGTCGAAACACGCCCCTCCACTGCTCGGTCTCGCCAGGGTGATCGACGCCGTGAACGCCCGCTTCGGACAGGCCTGCGCCTGGCTGACCCTGTTTCTGGTCCTCGGCACCGCTGTGGTCGTGGTGCTGCGCTATGGTTTCGGCATCGGCGCAACCGCACTGCAGGAAGCCGTCCTTTATGCCCATGCATTGGTATTCATGGGCGCGGCTGCCTGGGTTCTGCAGCGCAACGGCCATGTCCGCGTCGACATCTTCTACCAGCGCTTCAGCCCGCGCTACCAGGCCTTGGTCGAAGTGTTCGGCACCCTTCTGTTTCTTCTGCCCGTCTGCCTGTTTCTCGGCTGGGCCAGCTGGGACTACGTCAGCAACTCCTGGGCGACCCTGGAAGGCTCCAGCGAGTCGGGCGGCCTGAAATTCGTCTTCGTGCAGAAAAGCATCATCCTCGTTATGGTTGTATGCCTGACCCTGCAAGGCCTCTCCGAAATCATCAAGGCCGCCTACATCGTCGCCGGTCGCCTGCCCGCGCCGGAGGTGAAGCATGGCTGAGTTGATGGCGATACTGCTGTTCGTCAGCATCTGCGTGGCCTTGATGGCCGGCTACCCCGTGGCTTTCACATTGGGTGGCGTATCGCTGCTGTTCGCCGGCATCGGCATACTCACCGGCACCTTCGACGGCGGCTACCTGAGCGCGCTGCCGAACCGCCTGTTCGGCATCATGAACAACCAGACGATGCTGGCCGTGCCGCTGTTCGTGTTCATGGGCGTAATGCTGGAAAAGAGCCGGGTGGCCGAGGATCTGCTCGAATCCATGTCACGGCTGTTCGGCACCCTGCGCGGCGGCCTGGCCATTTCCGTCTGCGTGGTGGGCGCGCTGCTCGCGGCCAGCACCGGCATCGTCGGCGCGACGGTGGTGACCATGGGTCTGCTGGCCCTGCCAACCATGCTCCGCCGCGGCTATGACCCGGCCATCTCCACCGGTACGCTCGCCGCCACCGGCACCCTGGGCCAGATCATCCCGCCCTCGATCGTGCTGGTGTTGTTGGGTGACGTGATGTCCAGCGCTTATCAGCAGGCGCAGCTGAAGATGGGCATCTTCTCGCCGAAGACCGTCTCGGTCGGCGACCTGTTCGTCGGCGCGTTGCTCCCCGGCCTGCTGCTGGTCGGTCTGTATATTCTCTACATCATTGCCGTTGCCGTGCTGCAGCCGAAGAAACTGCCGGCACTGCCACAGGAAGAGCTCGGGCCGATCGAATGGGGCAAACTGGTCAATGCGCTGGTACCGCCGTTGCTGCTGATCAGCGCTGTGCTCGGCTCGATCCTCGCCGGCTACGCAACGCCCACCGAGGCCGCTGCACTGGGTGCGCTGGGCGCGATGATTCTGGCCTTCTACAAGGGCAAGCTGAATTTCGGCCAGCTGCGCGACGTGGCCTACGGCACCACTGAAATCAGCGCGATGGTCTTCCTGATTCTGATTGGCGCCTCGCTGTTCTCGCTGGTGTTCCGCGGTTTCGGCGGCGAAGTGCTGATCGAGGACGTCTTCGCCCAGCTGCCGGGCGGTGTCCTGGGTGCGTTCTTCGTGGTCATGCTGGTGATTTTCCTGCTCGGCTTCATCCTCGATTTCATCGAGATTACCTTCGTGGTCGTCCCGATCGTCGGCCCGGTGCTGCTGGCCATGGGCTTGGATCCGATCTGGCTCGGCGTGATGATCGCGCTGAACCTGCAAACCTCGTTCCTCACGCCACCCTTCGGTTTTGCCCTGTTCTACCTGCGCGGCGTGACACCGAAATCAGTGCCCACCAGCACTATTTACAAAGGGGTGTTACCGTTCATCGTGATCCAGATCCTGCTGCTGGTGATCGCCTATCAGTTCCCCGGGCTGGTCACCTGGCTACCCGAGCAGGTTTACGGCAACTAGTCCCATGCAGACGCCCGTTTCGACGGGCGTCTAGCTTTTCGGCAAGCTGTTTCGGCGCGATCATAGACGCAAAACCATCATCGCCGAGCTCCCATGCCCACCCACTCATTCAGCCACTCGCAACTGGCCGAACGCTTCGAGCAGCTCGATGCGTTTCTGCTGCAGCATCAGGCGCTGTGGCGGCCGCGTCCTTTCAGTCATCGACGTCTGGTCTGGGAAGCGGATCATCCGGAGCTGGCCCGATGGCTGCGTGGCCGCTCATTGGAAGAAGCCGAAGCGGCCCACAACCATCCCGACCGCCTCACGGCACCCGCTCCGTTCCCACAACTGGCTGCGCAAGCCAGGGCATTGAGTGTCATGGAGGAACTACCCAGCTCGCCGAACTCAGACGCTGACGCGCGACAGTCGATCGATGTACCCGGGCGCAAATGGCTGCAAATCCAGGCATTCGGCTCGGTACTGGCGTTCAGCGAACATCCACGACATTGGCTCGACTGGTGCGCCGGCAAGGGCCATCTGGGGCGGCAGCTGGCCAGTCGCGGCGGCGCGCTGACCTGCCTCGAAAGGGATCCTGCACTGGTCGCAGCGGGCACCCGCCTCAGCCAGCGGCTGGGCATAGACGCGAAGCATTGTCAGCAGGACGTGATGAATGACGGCACCTTTGCACAGCTCGGCCCCACGGTAACCCCGGTGGCATTGCACGCCTGCGGCGATCTGCATGTCCGCCTGATCGAGCTGAGCATCAGGCAGCGCTGCCGTCAGTTGGCGATCGCGCCCTGTTGCTACAACCGCATCCAGACCGACCGCTATCAGCCGCTGTCGAAGCTGGCGGCAAGATCGGCCCTCGAGCTGTCGCGCGAGGATCTCGGCCTGCCGCTCAGCGAAACGGTCACCGCTGGCGCCCGCGAGCGCCGGCAACGCGACCAGTCGATGGCTTGGCGCCTGGGCTTCGACCTGCTCCAGCGCGACCTGCGCGGCGAGGACAGCTACTTGCCAACCCCTTCACTGCCGGCCAACTGGCTGAAGAAGAGTTTCGAACATTACTGCCACGACCTGGTGGCAATAAAGGCGCTGCCGACACCACCCGCGCTGGACTGGGTCGCGCTTGAACGAAGCGGTTGGCAGCGCCTGGCCGAGGTCCGCAACCTGGAACTGCTGCGCGGTCTGTTTCGTCGCCCGCTGGAGCTCTGGCTACTGCTCGACCGCGCCCTGCTGCTCGCCGAGAACGGCTACGCGGTGCGGACGGGCACCTTCTGCCGACCCGAACTGACGCCGCGCAATCTGCTGTTGATCGCAGAGCTCGACGACCAAGCTGCGAACAGATGAAAAAAGTCATGCAAAACAACTAGCAACAAACAGTTTACTCGCCGCGAGCAATGGCTATAATGGCGCCCATCTTTTAGCCGGTATAGCTCAGCTGGTAGAGCAACTGACTTGTAATCAGTAGGTCCCGAGTTCGACTCTTGGTGCCGGCACCATATTGAAAGCCCCGCAATGCGGGGCTTTTTGTTTTTCTGGACTGGGAACGTTCGTCAATCAGCAACGGCGTCCGCTTTGGTCCGCGTCCTCCAGAGTGCAACCACTTCTGCTTCGGCGTGACCAAGCTCGCTCCGATAGCAACAGCCTGCTCAAACAGGTCAGCCGCCTCCTTATAGCTTTCGGCGTCGGTTGCCCCTCTAGCCAGGTGCCTACCATCCGTAACGTCCGCCCTAACGCTTTCACACAACGCATGAAACTGGCTTTGACGTCCGCCGCTGGCTGCGGCGGCGGTCCGTTTCTGGCTTTCGACTCACCACAAGCAGGTCGGAATTTGACCCGTTACAGCAGGGCTGGCGTTGAGCCATCTTGATCAGGAAGCATCCGGACCTTACGGGATTCGGTCACCTGCGTTTGCCAGCAGCCGTTGTGTCACACGCTGCAGCGCAGGCCCGAACGAAAACGCGATCAGAAAGGCTGCGGGCCACGCCATGACGAAGGCTCGCCCCCATTGCGTTGCGAAGTCGGGCCGCATGCCGAGGTTGATCCAGGTCACCCAGCCGGTCATGAGCACCGACATGATTAGCGACATCAGCAAACCAAAGACGAGTCGAAATCGGAACGGCTTGGGCATCATCTTTCCCTTTCTTGACGCGGGCGAAATCAGAAGCTTATAAAACGCGATGATTGCAATCAATGCGCTATACAACAAACTTAAATTCCGATTTTGAAATCATGCTTGATGACCTGTCCCTGTTTGTGACGATCGTTGAGGAAGGCAGCCTGAGCGCTGCGGCTCACAAGCTGGACTTGCCAGGCGCAACCGTCACTCGCCGTCTCCGGCGCCTGGAAGATCAGCTCGGATGCCGCCTGCTCAGCCGCAGCGCGCGTCGCATGCAGACAACCGCCGAAGGCGCGCAGTATTACGAACAATGCCGACCATTGGTTCACGCCCTGCGCCAGACCACTCAACGCTTGGAAGCTACGTTCGGCACCGTCGCGGGTAGTATCCGGGTCCTGGCTCCGGTCAATTTCGGCAGCGGGGTGCTGACCGATGCCTGGGCAAGCTTCCTGCTCAAGTTTCCTGAGGTCCAGCTTGATCTCAAACTTTCAAACGCGATTGAAGACCTGATCGGAAGCGGTGCAGACATTGCGATTCGAATCGGCTCGCTGAACGACTCTTCGCTCACGCAACGGCGACTGGCCCGGGTCGAATCGATAGTGGTGGCTGCACCGGCCTATCTGGCGCGGTCGGCCCCCGTGGACCGACCGGAAGCGCTCCAGGATCACTCGTTGATCGTCGCAGATCCCTTTCAGGAATGGGAGCTGCGCCATCCGCCCACCGGCGCGAGGTTTGTGGTACAGCCCTCGGCGCGCTTCAGGGTAAGCAACGAAATGAACGTCGCGGTCGCCATGGCCAGGGCGGGAATCGGAATTCTGTTCTGCCCGATGACCCAATGCCGGCACGAGCTAGACAACGGCACGCTGGTCCGCCTGCTGCCCGAATGGACCACACCGCCGCGCGAGGTGTACGCCGTCTGGGCGCAGCAGCGGTTCCTGCCAGCCCGCGTACGTGCCCTGCTGGACCACTTGGCCGAGTTCGCGCAATCGCATCCACTGCTCAGCACATCGAATCAAGATGGACAGCGATAGCTGAAACAGCTTTCTCGACGGCGTCGTCTGACCAGACAAAAACAAAAAAGCCCCGCATCAACGATGCGGGGCTTTTCTGATCGGGCTGAGTCCTGTCCCTTCGGCCGCTCCAAGCAGCAATTCCTCACGCCGATCCTGGCGCTTGCGAGATCCTTCGCGGCAGCCTTGACACAGCCCATACGTGGCGGGCTGGACGCCGTGCTAGGCGATCCATGACGCGTCGAAACGGGTCACGGACCGGCCAGCAACGGCAGCAGGGTTAAGAACGGCAGTGATGGCAAAAGTTCCACTTTTGAAATGAAAAAGCCATCAGATTAAGTACATCGCTTCCAGACGCTGCCATCGGAGAAGTCCGTTCGTCGACGCAGCTTGTCGGAGCCGGTTCATGTCACGAGTTCCATGCACGCAGGTCCCCTCGCCCAACTCTCGCTCGTGCAGCGCCTGTCAATGCTGGTTGTCGGCTGTATTGCAGCCCTGGTGGCCTTTCGCCGGGCCAGCGCATCGTTAGCAGCTCCATTCATTTACCGCTTATCTGGGGCCGGAACATGGCGGCCAAATCGCGGTCAGCTGTCCGTCGCCACACTCCAGTGCAACTGAAAGGCAATGCTTGCCACCACGGAGCCAGCCTTGAGGAGCCGGGCCACTCGATGACCGCTATCAACACCGTTTTCAACAAGCTCAAGCTCTACCTGTTCAATGCCTCGTGGATGATGGCGGAGCGGCTGCTGCATATTGGCGTGGGGTTCCTCACGGCGATCCTG
>DPSI01000426.1:0-257 GCA_003527165.1 Pseudomonas sp. | reverse complement strand
GGGTTCCTCACGGCGATCCTGCTGGCACGGTATCTGGGCCCTGAACAATTCGGGATCCTGTCGTACGCGATTTCGATGACCGCCATCTTCGCCTCCGCCGGGCACATGGGCCTGGCCGGCTTGGTAGTGCGCGAGGTGGTGAAAAAACCTGAGAAGGTACCGGAAACCCTGGGCACCACCTTTCTCCTGAAGCTGACCGGAATGACGCTGGGGTTCGCCCTGATCTTCATCTACGCGCTGGTGTTCGAAGAGGTCGG
>DPSI01000484.1 GCA_003527165.1 Pseudomonas sp. | reverse complement strand
GAAGACATTGATATCCCTGTCCGGGTGAATGCTGGATGTCGCCCCATCACGAGCGTCGCTGAATCTGTGAATGCCGAACCGTGCTGTTGCGGCACGCCTGTATAGGTTCGCGCCGCAACGAGGAGTTCCCAAGGTGCCGCCGGGACATGATTACGCCTGATGTCGGCCGGGGGCCAGTCCAAACACTGCCGCAGCCTGCTCCAGACGCCTGGCCTGAGCCCCTCGCGCCAGCTGCAGCACGCCCCGGTCGCGCCGCCAGAGCTGCAGCCACTGTTGCGGACCGACCGCCAAAGCGTCGTCCACCTCATCGCCAAGTGTCGCAAGCTGGAGATTCAGCGAGGCCAGAAGCAGATGCGTTGCAGACTCCGTAGGCGATAGCCGTGATACTTCGGCCGCGCCAGCCAACAGACCCAGCAATCGCAACTGCAGTGGCTGCGGCCAGCCACATTCCAGTCCTATTCCGTACAGCCAGCTCGCGAGCGCCGCCAGTACATGCACATCTTCGAGCGTGCGGAACGGTATGACGTAATCGTCCCAACCATCGCCCGCGAGCCGGCGGCATGCGGCATGTTCGAGTCTCAAGCGGCCATGGGGGATGTCCTGCAGCAGGGGCAATGGTGGCCCCGCCTCGATGATCACACCCCGCTCACCGCAGCCAACCACACAAAGGCTCAGCCGCGGGCGTTCGCCCGGCGCCTCGTCGCGCGCAGGCACCAGCAGCCAGCTCGCAGCAGGACCGGCGATGACGAAATCCTTGCGCCCCGTCAGCAACAGCCCGTCCAACCGGGTTTGCATATCGGCCGGACGCAGCGCTCGATTCTCAGTGGCGCACATGGCGCCCAGCCCCTGCGGAGCGGCAGGCCACAGCCGTCGAAGCGCGGCTTGGTAACCGGCCAGAAACGCCAACCCAGGCGTGGCGGCCAGCCGCCCGCCCAGTACCGCCAGCCTGAAGCTGCTTCCCGCGCCACGCGATTGCAGGGAAGCGAACCAATCATCCAGCGCAGTCGGTTGCGGTAAACGGTGCATCGGGCCGAGCAGGTCGTGCCAGGACATTGAATCACTCCATAGGGTCAGCGAAGGGATAGCCATTGGCGATCACCGTCATCCAAGCATCATCGATCCGTAACCGCCGTGATGCGGCCTCTGCCTAGCCTGAGCCGGCATCACCGATTGACGGAACGCCAACCATAACAATCAAGCGCTCCGAATGCATTGCCACGCCAAGGCTGACCAGGAGACAGGGCATGACCACCATCGCATTTCCTCGCACTACACGGCGCCTGCAGGCAGAGCGCTTGCACGGGCAAGCTGCGCTGCACGAAGCCCAGGCC
The DNA here is from genome assembly GCA_003527165.1 of Pseudomonas sp. Lineage (GTDB taxonomy): Bacteria > Pseudomonadota > Gammaproteobacteria > Pseudomonadales > Pseudomonadaceae > Stutzerimonas. Next base: position 7,737 of record DPSI01000484.1, on the reverse strand, counting down.
CTGCGCTACAGGGTCTTCAGCAGCGAGTTCGGCGCGCGACTACAAGGCGCCGAAGCCGGACTGGACCGCGACGATTTCGACGCGTATTGCAGCCACATCGGTGTGCGCGATCTGGACAGCGGGGAGTTGGTCGCCACCACGCGGCTGCTCGATAACCTGACGGCGCGCGGGCTCGGGCGCTTCTACAGCGAGGAGGAATTCAGCCTGCACGGACTGGCGGGACTTGACGCGCCGATCCTGGAAATAGGACGCACCTGCGTGCATCCCGCCTATCGCAACGGGGCAACCATCGCCGTGCTCTGGGGCGCGCTGGCCGATGCGTTGAACCAGGGCGGCTATCGCTATCTGATGGGATGCGCGAGCATTCCGATGCGCGACGGCGGCCTCCAGGCTCAAGCGATCATGCAACGCCTGCGCGAGCGCTACCTATGCACCGAGCTGCTGCATGCCAACCCGAAGAACCCGCTACCCGCACAGAAACTGCCGAACAACGTCATTGCGGAAACGCCGCCGCTGCTCAAGGCGTATCTGCGACTCGGCGCGAAGATCTGCGGCGAGCCCTGCTGGGACCCTGACTTCCAAGTGGCCGACGTCTTCATCCTGCTCAAGCGGGACGAGCTGTGCCCGCGCTATGCCAGGCACTTCAAGGCTGCCGTCTGAATGAGCAGGCTGCGGTTGTATGGGCGGCTGGCCAGGCTGTGCGGGGTGATGGCGATCGGTCTTTCGCTGGCGAGCGGGTTGAAGATCCAGGCTTTGCTCGGGGCCAAGCCGCCCCACGCATCGCGCCATAGGCTCTGCCGCTGGTTTCTCGCCCGATTGGCAGCCACCCTGCCATACGAGGTTCGAGTGACCGGCCACTGCCCCACTCGGCCGACGCTGTGGCTCGCCAATCATTTGTCCTGGGTCGATATTCCATTCCTTGGGATGCTGCAGCCGATGGTGTTTCTGGCCAAGTTCGAAGTGCGCCAGTGGCCACTGCTCGGCTGGCTCGCCGCCGAGGCTGGCACGCGGTTCATCCGGCGTGGCGGCGGTGACAGTGGCATGCTCACCAAGGTGCTGAGCGCCGAGCTGCAGCAAGGCCGCAATCTGCTGATCTTTCCCGAAGGCACCACCACGAACGGCGCGACCTTGCGTGCCTTCCACTCACGATTGCTGTCGTGCGCGATCGAGACCGGCACGCCGATCCAGCCGGTGGCGATCCGCTATTTGCGCGACGGCCAGACCGACCCCATCGCGCCGTTCATCGATGACGACGATCTGCTCTCGCACCTGTTCAGGCTACTGGCCGCCGACGTTGCGGTAGTGGAAATACAGCTACTGCAGCCGATCGACAGCCGCGGCATGCAGCGCAACCGCCTCGGTCGCGCCTGCCATACCGCCATCGAAGAAGCGCTATACGGCAGTGCGCGGGTACCCGAAGCGGCCTGATGCAAGCCGAGCGCAAGAAAGCGCTGCTAGACTGGCCGCATGAATTATCTCGCACATCTGCACCTCGGCGGCTCGCAGCCCGGCGCGCTGCTCGGCAGCCTCTATGGCGATTTCGTCAAGGGTCCCTTGCAAGGTCGCTGGCCCGCCGACATCGAAGCCGGCATTCGCCTGCACCGACAGATCGATGTCTTCACCGACAGTCATCCGCTGGTGCTGCAGGCCAAGCAGCGTTTCCCCAGCGAGCGGCGACGTTACGCGGGCATCCTGATCGACCTTTTTTTCGATCACTGCCTGGCGGCGCACTGGCACGACTACGCCGACGAACCCTTGCAGGATTTCACCGCGCGGGTCTATCAGGTATTGCGCGAAGAAGCCGAGCTACCCGCCAAGCTGGCATTGATCGCGCCACGCATGGCCGCTCAGGATTGGCTCGGCAGCTACCAGCAGTTCGCCGTGATGGAACAGGTGGTGACTGGCGTGAGTCGCCGGCTGTCACGCCCGGAAGGGCTCGCTGGTGGGGTCGCCGAGCTGGAGCGGCTGTACGTGCCGCTCCAGCAGGATTTTTATGAGTTCTATCCTCAGCTGCAGGCGTTCGCCCGGCGCGGCGGCCGCCTGGAAGATCACCTTCAGCTACCGTAACCGCACGGTCGCCTCGATATCCGCTCAGCCTCGCAGGGCTGCAGCGAAGCGTTCCAGCCAAGGCTCCGCGTCACTTTCGGGCGTGACCGTTTCGCTGGCATCGAGACGCAGCATGTCCTGCACCTCACGCACGCCCAACTCGGCATATAGCTCTCGGACCAATTCACCTGCACCGCAAAAGGTATCGCCGTAGCTGGCGTCGCCCAGCGCGATAACGCCACCCGGCAAGCCCTGCCACGCCGGAAACTGATCGCGTATGGCTGAATACAGCGGGACGAAATTGTCAGGCAATTCGCCCATGCCGGTCGTGGCGGTCACGACCAGCAGCGCTTGCGGCGCGAAATCAACGATCTGAGCAAGTTGCGCGCGCGGATCATGCCAGGCATCGAAGCCCGCCGCCTTCAGCACTGTGGCGGCATGGCGGGCGACGTCTTCAGCTGTGCCGTAGACCGTGCCGGAGAGGATGGCAACTTTCATGGTGGGCTCCGTTGCGAATTGAAGCGGAGCATTATGCCGCATTCGGCACCACTTACCGCTTGCGCCTTCTACACTTGCAGTACGCGCGTATTGCGGAACAGGGAATTAATCAGCGAAAGCGTTGTCGCAAGGCGGTCCTGACAAAGGATCTCGCGGACGCAGCCCAGGAATGAGCGCACCGGAGCGACGAAGGCATGAGCAGGCCTGCCCTGCCGCCATGAGAGGGAAATCGGGATGCCGAACAAGACCGTTCTCACCAGCGCCGAGCTGGCGTACATAAACGAGCTCCTGGACGGTTCGCCAGCCGAGCCTGGCGAAACGCGGGCCGGCTTTCGCGTGGACGGTGGCGAGAAGGCCAACGGCCTGCTATTGCAGCTGGCCGCAAAGGCCAACCTGACGCTCGAAGCCGAGCTCGAAGACTATTGCATGTCGTTTCCGTTGCAGCTGAACCAGGACGAATTCCAGACGATCCAATTACAACTCGCACCACCAACCATCTACGAGCGCGGGCCGGTCCTTCGCGCTTGGCGCCTGCATCTGGATGAGCCCCTGCCGCTGCTCTCCGACGACGGCAACGAGACTGCCCTGAGCGTCCATGAGCTTTCACCCAATGGCCTGTTGGTTGACGTCGGGCCAAAACGGAAGGCGCCCAAGCATCTTCACCTGCACCTGGCGCTCCCGGGTGAGGGCTCGCTCGAGATCGACGCACACAGGATCCGCGATGCCGAAGGTGGAATGACCGCCTATGAGGTCGAATATCCGCAAGACAGGGACGCCGAACGCATCCGCTCGTATCTGTACGAGCAGCATCAGCGATTGCACCCGGAGCTGCAGCCGGAACTCTCGAACGCAACGGCCGCCGACGCGCCCGAGCATTCCTAGCCGCGTTGTCTATGCGGCTGTGCGAGCCAAGCAGCCGTGTCTTGCATGTTGTCTTTAAACCCCCTGGTGTAAGCTGGAAAACCGCGCCTGGCGCCCACGTCTCGTGCCCATGCGCGACCATCGCCCACCGACAGCCGACCCTGTGAAAACCATGACCCAGCCAACGGCCCCGATTCTGATTACCGGCGCCAGCCAGCGCATCGGCCTGCATTGCGCCGAACGCCTGCTTGATGAAGGGCAGCCGGTGATCATCAGCTACCGCACCCCCAGGGCAAGCCTCGATCGGCTACGCGAACGCGGTGCGGTGACCTTGCAGGCGGATTTTTCCGGCGCGCCCGGCGTTCATGCCTTCATCGCTGCGCTGAAGCAGCAGACCCGCGTTCTGCGCGCGATCGTTCACAACGCATCAGACTGGCACGTCGAGACGCCAGGCGAAGAAGCCGAGGTGTTCCAGCACATGTTCGAAGTGCATATGCTCGCGCCCTACCTGATCAATATTCATTGCGCCGACCTGCTGCAACACGGCGGCCAGGCTGACATCATCCACATCGGCGACGACGTCACCCGTGTCGGCAGCAAAAAGCATATCGCCTATGCAGCCAGCAAAGCCGGGTTGGACAATCTCACCCTATCGTTCGCGGCCAGGCTGGCGCCGGCCGTCAAGGTCAACGGCATAGCCCCGGCCCTGATACAGTTCAACGAAGGCGATGACGAGACTTACCGACGCAAGGCGCTGGCGAAATCTGCGCTGGGTATCGAGCCCGGCGCCGAAGTGATCTACCAGAGCCTGCGTTACCTGCTCGACAATCCCTATGTCACCGGCACCACATTGGCCGTCAACGGTGGCCGCCATTTGATCTGATACGCGAAGGAATCCCATGCCCCGACTGGAACCTGCAATGGCGCGCATTCGCGTCAAAGACCTGCGACTACGCACCTTTATCGGCATCAAAGAAGAGGAAATCCTCAACAAGCAGGATGTGCTGATCAATTTGACAATGCTTTATCCGGCGGCCGACGCCGTGCGCGACAACGACATCGAACATGCGTTGAACTACCGAACCATCACCAAGGCGATCATCCAGCACGTCGAGGATAACCGTTTCGCCCTGCTTGAGCGGCTCACTCAGGAAATCCTCGACCTGGTCATGCAGCACCCGCAAGTGCGTTACGCCGAGGTGGAGGTGGACAAACCGCATGCCCTGCGCTTCGCCGAATCGGTATCGATTACTCTCGCTGCGCATCGCGATTGACTGGCCGTGTCTGTCAGTCGCTCCCGTAGGCCATGGTGGTCATCAGGGCGCGGTCACCGCTGCGGGCATCCAGCCTGGTGTGCTGGATGACCACCGGCACACTGGAGACGAACACACTGGCGTAATCAGTCTCGCGCGGCACCGCCTCGGGCGCTTTCAATTCATCGAAGCGAAGGTGCAGGGTTCGCCTCGCCGGCACCTGTATCTCGTACGGGCCGACAGGCTCGCGATCGGCGAAATACAGCGTCAGCTCGATCACCGCGTCCAGCGGGCCGGTGTTAAGGATGCAGGCTGTTTCGTGACTGCGCAACGCGGGGTCGTCGGGCTTCGGCCCTAGCGCCGGCAAATAGCCTTCGGCAATCACCCAATGTCTTTTTCCTATCACGCCCCGGTCTCCTCTATGGTGGATAGCCGGCGTAGCCATCCTCCTAAAGCGGAGACGAATCGGCGCGCTAAGTTCCCCGCCGACGGCTGGCCCCGACAGTCACCCGAGGTTATGATCCCGCCCACGTCTGCAACGCCGAGACCATGAAGATGAACGATCAAGAACGCACCGAACTCGAAGCCGCCGCCTTTCGCCGCCTGGTCCAGCACCTACGCAGCCGCCCGGACGCACAGAACATCGATCTGATGAACCTGGCCGGCTTCTGCCGCAACTGTCTGTCGAAGTGGTACAAGGCCGCCGCTGATGATCTGGACATCGAAGTCAGCATCGACGAGGCTCGCGAAGAGGTCTATGGCATGCCTTATGCCGAATGGAAGAAGCGCTACCAGAAGGAAGCGACGCCCGAGCAACAGGCCACCTTCGACAAGAGCCAGAAACCATGACCAGCCTCAGAGATTTCCGCGCCAGCCTGCGCAACCGCAACCACCCCTTCAGCGAGACGCTGGCGTTCATCGCCAGTACCTATGATTACCAGCCAAGCCGCTTTTTCAATGGCGGCGTGGAAAATGCCGCAGGCGAGAACGAAGGTTCGTGCAAGACGCTTGGGCTGGCAGTGCTGGAAGGATTCAGCACCGAGGAAGCGCTACTGGCGTTCGGCGAGCATTATCAATCGGTACTGGAAAATCCCAGCGGAACCGATCACCGCAATATTCGCGCCCTGATGGAAACCGGGCTGCCTGGGGTGCGCTTCGATCAGCAGCCGCTGACGCGCAAACCGGTCAGTCTCGATAGATAAAAAAGGGCCGGCCAGGCACTTGGGGAAGGCTTGATATCGGACGGCCCTGGGAAACCAAGGAGGCGTTTTTCGAAGCCAAGTCTGACCGCCCGGCGCAACGTCCGCCATTGGGCAATCTCAATTGACGAGATAGGCGGCCCCTATTGTCGGCTCGGCAGCGTCAGGCTTTTCCCACCCAGCCAAAGCCGGTAAGGTCCGGACCGGCCCATCCGGAGTAATGCCACATGCCCATCGCCGCCCTTTCCGGCCCGCAGTACCTGCGTGAAGGTCTGATATTGATCTTGAGCCCAGGGCTAAGGCTGTTCGTCATCCTGCCGCTGACGGTCAATCTGCTGCTGTTCGGCGGGCTCATCTACCTCGCCCTGCGCCAATTCGGTAGCTGGGTCGATGCCTTCATGCCAAGCCTGCCCGAATGGCTGATGTTTCTGGAATACATTCTCTGGCCGCTATTCGTGATTCTGGTGGTGCTGATGGTGTTTTTCACCTTCACCATGCTCGCCAACATCATCGCCGCTCCGTTCAATGGCTTTCTCGCCGAGAAGGTCGAGACCGTCGCGCGTGGGGAGGACAGCTCACCGCCGTTCAGTTGGGCCGAACTGCTGGCCATGCTGCCGCGCACCATTGGTCGCGAAGCACGCAAGCTGACCTATTTCGCTCCTCGCGCGCTGGCATTGCTGATCCTGTCATTCATCCCGGTGGTCAACCTGTTCGCTGCCCCCCTGTGGCTGCTGTTCGGCGTCTGGATGATGGCGGTGCAATACATCGACTATCCGGCGGACAACAACAAGCTGAGCTGGGCCGAGATGATGGTCTGGCTGCGCCAGCGGCGCTGGAAAAGCCTGAGCTTCGGCGCCGTGACCTATGCCGCGCTACTGATACCGGTGCTTAATCTGCTGATCATGCCCGCGGCGGTAGCCGGCGCGACCCTTTTCTGGGTACATGAAGGCGGAAAGAAGCATTTGGTGCCTGCCGATTGATGCGGATCGCAGGGTTGTCCAGATCCGAACACTGCGGATTCCGGAGACTGACAAATGGCGCTCTGCGCTCTGGCTGTCAACTGCACACTCAAGCCATCCTCCAACGCCTCGTCTTGCGGACTGCCAGCGAGTGCTGGAACGGCTCGATGCGTTTCTCGGTGAGGTGGATGACCAACAGCGGATGATGTCTTACGGTCGCGTCGCTTGCGTAGCCGTGGTCGGTAACGAGGACGGCGCCCACCACGTAGTGGCCGAGCTGTTTCAGGGCCTGAACGATGGGGCTTCAGCATTCCCGCCCACGGCTGTACCTACTGGGTAGGACAGGCGATGGGGTCCACCGACTACAAGGACGTCGACGACCCCGGCGAGAAAATCGCCAAGACCAACGCGATGCTCGCACGCAACGCAGTGCACCTGGCGGGGTTGCTCAAACAGTCCGGCTATCCAGGCGCTTCGCAATAAAGCCGTTCCGCCGGCGCCACCAGGGCGCCTGCGTGGCCCTCCATCCTGCGAAGCGGCTCGACCGACCGGCCGATGGGTGCAACTCAGGCCAGGGTTTTCAGCGCCTCACGGCTGAACGGCAGAATGTCCTGCATGCGACCTTCGCGGACTTTCAGCGCCCAGTCGGGATCGCAGATCAGCGCGCGCCCCACCGCGACCAGGTCGAACTCCTCCTTGATCAGGCGCTTGAGCAGGCCTTCGATATTAGCCGGCTGCGCCACCTTGTCTGTCTTGACCATGAACTGCAGGAATTCGCCGTCCAGGCCGACGCTGCCCACGGTGATGGTCGGCTTGCCGGTCAGCTGGCGGGTCCAGCCGGCCAGGTTGAGTTCCGAGCCCTCGAACTCCGGTTCCCAGAAACGACGCGTCGAACAGTGGAAGATGTCCACCCCGGCGTCG
>DPSI01000412.1 GCA_003527165.1 Pseudomonas sp. | reverse complement strand
AGCTTCATGGGTATCGGCCTTGTCGAAACCGTCCGCCGATTTCTGCAAGGCGAACAGGCTCATGACGAAGCCGGGGGTGCAGAAACCGCATTGCGAGCCGTGGCAGTCGACCATGGCTTGCTGAACGCTGTGTAGCTGACCCTGATATTTGAGGTCCTCGACGGTGATCAGCTGCTTGCCGTGCAGGGCGGAGACGAAAGTCAGGCAGGAATTGAGCGTGCGGTAGCGCAGGCGGTCACCGTCCAGCTCGCCGACCACGACGGTACAGGCGCCGCAGTCACCGGAAGCGCAACCTTCCTTGGTGCCGGACTTGCCACGATATTCACGCAGGTATTCCAGCACGGTGGTATTCGGATCGAGTGTCTGCTCACGGCGCAGTTCTCGATTGAGTAGGAACTGGATCAAAGAGGGCCTCCGGGGGTTTTTGTTCTGGGCTCTGGCGATGGAAATTAGCGGTATCTGACTTTTAGGTCAACAAAATTCCTGACTCAAAAGTCAGTGTTACCGACGAGCGAACTTTCCACAGCAATGTGCATGCCGCTTCGGCTTGTCTGTTCACGCTTATGAGTGTGGCTCAGGCAGGCCGAGATTGCTGCTCGCCTTGATAGGCGCAGTGCCTCGGGGGCGACTGCGGGTTGTTCGCCGCTCGTGTCTGTCGGCGAGCGGGGCGAGGCTCGCGTCGTAACTGGAACTACCGTTACGGCGCGAGGCGCCCCATCGGGAAGCATCGTTCATGGTGAGCGACGTGTTATCGCTCAGTCTGCCAGCAGCGCCCGAGCAGCCTGGCTGTGGTCCGCGATCAGACCGGCGACATCCAGACCTTCAACCTGCCCGTCGACCACTCGCCATTGTCCGCCGATCATCACCCGGTCGGCACGATCGGCACCGCACAAGAGCAGCGCCGAAACGGGATCATGGCTGCCGGAGAAGCGCAGCTCGTCGAGCTTGAACAGCGCGAGATCAGCCTGCTTGCCAACGCTCAGCTCGCCGACATCATCGCGGCCCAACAGGCGTGCCGAACCACGCGTTGCCCAGCCGAGCACACGTTGCGGCGTGATCTGCTCGGCGCCATAACGCAGGCGCTGGATATACAGGGCCTGGCGGGCTTCGAGAATCATGTTGGACGCATCGTTCGACGCCGAACCGTCTACGCCCAGGCCGATGGTCGCGCCGGCGGCTTCCAGCGCAACGGTCGGGCAGATCCCCGAGGCCAGGCGCATGTTCGAGCTTGGACAGTGACAGACGCCGGTACCGGCGGCGCCTAGGCGCTCGATTTCGTCGTCGTTGAAGTGGATGCCATGAGCCAGCCAGGTGCGTTCGGACAGCCAGCCCACACTGTCCAGGTAATCCACGGTGCGCAGGCCGAAGCGCTGCTTGCAGAACGCTTCCTCGTCGAGGGTTTCCGCCAGGTGCGTATGCAGCCGCACATCGTGGCGTTCGGCCAGATCGGCGCTGGCACGCATGATTTCCGGTGTGACGGAAAAGGGCGAGCAGGGCGCCAGGGCGATCTGGATGTGCGCACCGGCGCCACGCTCGTGATAGGTGCCGATCAGCCGTTCGCTATCGGCCAGAATCGCCTCGGCCGTTTGCACCGTGTGTTGCGGCGGCAAGCCTCCATCGGCTTCGCCCAGGCTCATAGAGCCGCGGGTGAGCATGGCGCGCATGCCCAGCTCGCGCACCGCGTCGATCTGCACGTCGATGGCGTTTTCCAGGCCGCCCGGGAACAGGTAATGGTGGTCGGCGGCGGTGGTGCAGCCGGAGAGCAGCAGTTCGGCCAGCGCCACCTTGCTGGCCAACGCCAGGCGATCCGGTGTCAGGCGTGCCCAGACCGGGTAGAGCGTCTTCAGCCAGGGGAACAGCGGTTGGTTCACCACAGGCGCCCAGGCGCGGGTGAGGGTCTGGTAAAAATGATGGTGGGTATTGATCAGCCCCGGCATTACGACGTGCTCGCGGGCATCGAAGATGCTGTCGACAGGCGTGGCGGGCGACTGCCCAGCAGTGAGCAGTTCGACGATGGTGCCGTCTTCGATCACCAACCCGCCGGAGGCGTTCTGGTCGTTGGCAGTGAAAATGGCGAGGGGATTCTTGATCCAGATACGGCTGGCAGTCATGGCCGGCTTCTCCTGAGTTGAGTTCAGAAATGAGCCAGCTCAGTTATGCCCTGTCTGCTGATCCAGGGGGACGCCTAGTTAGGGACGCCTAGTTAGGGACGCCTAACGGGGAACGCCCCGTCAGTCGTCACACGCGGCAAGCACCTTAACGCCTCTAGCCAAAGTTGTCACCGCCCCGGCTGCTTTGCGCCACCTTCGGCTGCTCCGCATACCTTCGGCGCCTTTGCTTCTGTTTGGGCCGAACTCGCTCAGCCGCTTTGCTTCTGTTTGGGTCAGCCCCCTCCGTCTGCGTTGCTTTTGTAGGGCCGAACTCGTTCGGCCGCTCGTCCAAATCCGGGCCGCTCCGGCTACTTCGTCCTTGAGGTACCGATCAATGCACGCTGGCGATCCCGGTCCGCAAGATCGCCAGCGCAGCTCTTTTTACAACCTGCACCGTCCCCTCGATCAACCGCCGAGGTAGGCGTCGCGGACCTTGGGGTTGCTCAACAACTCTTTGCCGCTGCCTTGCATGACGATGCGACCGTTTTCGAGCACATAGCCTCGGTCGGCCAGCTTGAGCGCCTGGTTGGCGTTCTGTTCGACCAGGAAGATGGTCACGCCGTCCTCACGCAGCTGTTCGATGATCTCGAAGATCTGCTGAATGATGATCGGCGCCAGCCCCAGCGATGGTTCATCGAGCAGCAGTAGCTTGGGCTTGCTCATCAGGGCACGGGCGATGGCGAGCATCTGCTGTTCACCGCCGGACATTGTGCCGCCACGCTGTTGGAAGCGCTCTTTCAGACGGGGGAACAGCAGCAGCACCTTATCCAGTTGCTCCTGAAAGTCTGCCTTGTTGGTGAAGAAGCCGCCCATGGCGAGGTTTTCCTCCACCGTCAGGCGGGCAAAAATGCGTCGCCCTTCAGGCACCACGGCAATGTCCTTACGCATGATGTCGCAGGTCTGCCGGCCGACCAGCTCGTCGCCTTCGAAGCGGATGCTGCCTTCGGAGGCCATGGGCGTGCCGCAGAGCGTCATCAGCAGGGTCGACTTGCCGGCGCCGTTGGCACCGATCAATGTGACGATTTCACCCTTGCGGACCTCGACATCGACATTGTGCAGCGCCTGGATCTTGCCGTAGAAAGTCGAGACGTTTTCGAAATACAGCATGGTTACGCCTCTCCCAGATAAGCTTTGATCACGTCCGGATTGTCACGAATCTGCTCTGGAGTCCCATCGGCCAGCGGGCAGCCTTGGTTGATCACGACGATATGGTCGGAAATGCTCATGACCAGCTTCATGTCGTGTTCTATGAGCAGCACCGTGACGTCGTGCGAGTCGCGCAGCACGCCAATCAGCGCCTTGAGGTCCTCGGTTTCCTTCGGGTTCAGGCCTGCAGCCGGTTCGTCGAGCATCAGAATGCGCGGGCGCGTCATCATGCAGCGGGCAATTTCCAGGCGGCGTTGCTGACCGTAGGCGAGGGTGCCCGCCGGGCGGTTGGCGATATCGGTCAGGTTGACCTGCTCGAGCCAGTGCGCGGCGAAATCCATCGCTTCGTGCTCGCTCTTGCGGAACGCCTTGGTCTTCAGCAGGCCGGACAGGAAACCGGTGTCGAGGTGCCGATGCTGGGCGACCAGCAGGTTTTCGATGGCGGTCATGTCCTTGAACAGACGGACGTTCTGGAAGGTGCGGACCACGCCCTTGCGCGCGATCTTGTGGCCCGGCAGGCCCTGGATCGCTTCGCCGTCGAGCAGGATCTCGCCCGAGGTGGGTTGATAGAAGCCTGTC
>DPSI01000155.1 GCA_003527165.1 Pseudomonas sp. | reverse complement strand
GCGGCGGGATCAAGGAATCCGGTAAGGCGCTGGTCGTCGAGCCTGGCGCGGCTGCGTTCGCCCGTTGCCTGGGCTGCACTCGTGTCGGCTACAACCGCCAGGACTGATCCTCGGCCAGCATCATCAGATCGGAACGGCTATCCGACCCGCTTTCCTACGGCTTCGCCGCTTTGCTGCGTGCGAAGCCGCGTTGTTTCTAGCAGTCGATTCGCTTCTTAATGGCTGCACGCAGGACATCCGGGGCGCGGAAGGCGTTACCGGGGGATGAGGATTAATTGCGGAACGAGCGAGGGGGAATCAGCTAACCCGACCCGCTCGGGTGAGGTTGCGAAGGTGTGCCGGTCAGGCCTTGCCGGTGATGATCAGGTATTTCTGCATCAATTCGTCCTTGCTCTCGACGTTGCTTTCGTCGAGCGGGATGCAGTCCACTGGGCAGACTTGCTGGCACTGCGGTTCATCGTAGTGACCGACGCATTCGGTGCAAAGGTTGGGATCGATGACGTAGATTTCCTCGCCTTGGGAAATCGCGCTGTTCGGGCACTCGGGCTCGCACACATCGCAGTTGATGCAGTCATCGGTAATGATCAGGGACATCCAGAAACTCCAGCTGCGACACGGGCCGCAGCGCAGGTAAAAACGACGCGCCAATTTTGCCGCATCCGCTCGCCGGGTGCACGTGACAGTGCTCGCCCTTCTGTCGGCAATGCGCTCGAGGCGCGTGTTCAGGCGCCTAGCGCGAGGCGTAGCGCTCGGTCAGCGCCTTCATTACCGAAGGGTGGACGAACTTGCTGACATCGCCGCCGAGCCGGGCGATTTCACGCACCAGTGTCGAGGAAATGTAGGAGAACTTTTCCGACGGGGTCAGAAACAGGCTTTCGACATCGGGTGCCAATTGCCGATTCATGTTGGCCAGCTGGAATTCATATTCGAAGTCGGACACCGCGCGCAGACCACGCAGCAGGACGTTGGCCTTTTGCTCGATGACGAAGTGCGCCAGCAGCGTGGAGAAGCCCAGCACCTTGACGTTCGGCAGGTGCGCGGTTACTTCCTGAGCGAGCGCCACGCGCTGCTCAAGCGGAAACAGCGGGTTCTTGTTAGGACTGGCAGCGACCGCAATGATCACCTCATCGAACAGGCGTGAGGCGCGTTCGACCAGGTCGGTGTGGCCCATGGTGATCGGATCGAAGGTTCCCGGATACAGCACTCGATTCATCGCGGCGTCCTGACGCATGCGTGGGGGGTGGATGGTAGCGGCTCGGTAACGGCAGCGTAAAGCATCAAAGCGGATGACCCCGCCAGGGCCGTTTTCAGGCTTCTCCCTGGCGCTCGGCCAATTGACTGGAGAACCTCGGGGTCAGGGCGTAGATCGACAACTGCGGATTGGCGCCGATGCTGATGGGGAAACAGCATCGATTGCTGGGCGTTGGCCGGGCAGCCCATTCGCATAGCCGAGGTTCCAGCAAGCCCGCACGTTGTGCGGCGGGTCGCGGCGGGCCAAGGTGCCTTGAACGACAGCTGACTTGTCGGGCATAGCGACCGCACCCTCAAGCCGCACCGCAGCGAGACGGGTAGCATCGGCAGGTCGCTGTCACGCAGCAGCTCGAAACCGGAAGCGGCCCGCTCGGCACCTTAATTGGAGAGACTGCCGAGCAGTCCGGCGCCGGCCTGCGCTGCGGACAGGGCCGACCTTTTGAGCGGGCCACCGGGGAGAGGGCTGGGTGCGGAGAGTGGCCGCCGTGTGATCGGCGTCAGCGTACGAACAGTTTGTAGACCAGCTTTTGCAACGTCTTGCCATATGGCGGATAGATCAGCCGGGCGGCATTGAAGCGCTGCTTGATGAACACGCCCTTGGCTTTGCTGAAGGTCAAAAACCCTTCGTGCCCGTGGTAGTGACCCATGCCGGAGGGGCCGACGCCGCCGAACGGAAGATTGTGCTGCGCGACATGTAGCAGCGTGTCGTTGAGGCAAACGCCGCCGGAGTGGGTATCGCGCAGCACTCGACGCTGCTCGGCCCGGTCGTAGCCGAAGTAGTAGAGCGCCAGGGGACGCGGGCGTGCAGTGACGTAGGCGAGCGCCTGACCGAAGTCATCGTAGGGCACGATGGGCAACAACGGGCCGAAAATCTCGTCCTGCATGACCTGCATCTCGTCGTTCACATCGAGTAGCAGGCAATGCGGCATGCGTCGGTCATGGCCTTGCTCGAATAGCGGCAGCAGGCGTGCGCCCTTGGTCTGGGCGTCGTCCAGGTAACCTTGCAGTCGGCCGTACTGGCGCTGGTTGATGATCGAGGTGTAATCCGGGTTATCGCTGAGCTGTGGATAGAAACGCCGCACCGCCTGCCGGTAGGCTTCGACGAACTGATCGAGCCGCCGCCGTGGCACCAACACGTAATCGGGAGCAACGCAGGTCTGCCCGGCATTGAGCGTCTTGCCGAAGGCGATGCGCTCTGCCGCATCGGCGAGCGGTACGTCGACCGAGACAATGGCCGGCGACTTGCCGCCCAACTCGAGGGTGACCGGCGTCAGATTCTCCGCCGCGGCGCGCATCACCTGCCGGCCTACGCTGGTGCTGCCGGTGAACAGCAGGTGATCGAAAGGCAGCTTTGAAAAGGCAATGCCCATGTCCGCGTCGCCGAATAGCACCGCGACCTGATCCTCGGGAAATATCTGCGCCAGCAGGTCTTTGAGGAGTTGGCCGGTCGCTGGGGTGGGCTCGCTCATCTTCAGCATCACCCGATTACCGGCCGCCAGCGCGCCGATCAGCGGGCCGATGGCCAGATACAACGGATAGTTCCAGGGCACGATGATGCCGACCACCCCGAGGGGCTGGTATACCACCTTCGCCTTGGCCGGCTGAAAGGCCATGCCGACGCGGCGCCGCGACGGTTTCATCCATTGGCGCAGATGGCATTTGGCGTGCTGGATGCCGTGCAGGCTGGGCATGATCTCGGCCAGCCGCGTCTCGTCTGCCGAGCGGTGGCCGAAATCCTCGCTAATGGCCTCGATGAGCACCTGCTGATGGCTGGCTAATAGATCGTGCAGCGCTTCCAACCCTTGCAGGCGATCCTCGGCATTAGGGCTGGGATGGGTCTGAAAGGCGTTGCGTTGGCGTTCGAACAGCGATTGGAGACGCTCGATCTCAAGGCTGGACTGATTCAGATAGGGGACATCGGCAAACACGGGCGATGCTCTGTAGGCGGGTGAGGTGCTGAATTTATTAGAGTAAAGACTCTAAGCTGTCAATCGCGTGCGCAACTGTGGTTGCCAGGTTACCTTTGCCCTCCAGGTTTTAGCGCGACGGATGAACCTCTTCGCAATGTCCCCCAAATCGAAAACCCGCGACCGTATCCTTCAGGCCAGCCTGGAACTGT
>DPSI01000346.1:3141-3516 GCA_003527165.1 Pseudomonas sp. | reverse complement strand
CGGATGCTCGACGAAGCGCGGGCGGTTGAGGTCCAGTGTCAGGGCGCGTTCGGCCAGATCGCTCAGCACGTCCAGTTCGGCCAGTGCCGCGGCGCTTTCCTGCAACGGTGCCAGATGACCGATGAGCCGCTCCAGCAATTGTTCATAGAGTTGCTTCTCACGAGCCAGGGCCCGGCTTTTGGCCGACAACGCCTTGTCTTCGAATTCCTTCAGCTCCGGTGTGATGAAGCGCTCGGCGCCCTTGAGCGTCGGCCTGCGGATGTAGTCGGCCGGTGCCGATTCGGCCTGCTTGCTGGGCAGCTCGATGAAGTAGCCGTGCACGCGGTTGTAGCCGACCTTGAGGTTGGCCAGGCCGGTACGGGCTTTCTCGCGGGT
>DPSI01000346.1:0-3038 GCA_003527165.1 Pseudomonas sp. | reverse complement strand
TACGGGCTTTCTCGCGGGTTTCCAGGTCCATCAGGTACTGGCCCGCGTTTTCCGACAATGACTGCAACTCGTCCAGCTCTGCGTCGTAGCCGGTTTTCAGCACGCCACCGTCGCGGATAACCGCTGGCGGATTGTCGATGATCGCCTTGGCCAGCAGCTCGGCCAGTTCGGGATACGTGCGGATGGTGGCAGCCAGCTCGATAAGATGCGGCGCCACCAGTTCCCGCATGCCCTCCTGCAGTTGCGGCAGGGCTGCCAAGGCATCGCGCAGACGCGCCAGATCACGCGGACGGGCGTTGCGTAGGCCGATCCGGGCAAGAATGCGTTCGAGGTCGCCGATTTCCTTGAGCTGCGGTTGGATCTGTTCGAAGCGGTAATGCTCGAGCAGGCAGGTGATCGAATCCTGGCGCGCTTCGAGCACGCTGCGGTCGCGCAACGGGCGATTCAGCCAACGGCTGAGCAGGCGACTGCCCATGGCGGTCTGGCAGCGATCCACCACCGATTGCAAGGTGTTATCGCGCCCGCCGCCGAGGTTGATGTCCAGTTCCAGGTTGCGCCGGGTCGCGCCGTCGAGGATCACGGTGTCGTCGAGGCGCTCATGGCGCAGGCTGCGCAGATGATGCAGAGCGGTGCGCTGGGTTTCCTTGGCATAGGTCAGCAGACAACCCGCGGCGCCGATGGCCAAGGTCAGTTTTTCGCAGCCGAAACCTTTCAGGTCCTGAGTGCCGAACTGCTGGCAAAGGCCTTTGAAAGCGCTGTCGCGGTCGAAGTCCCAAGGCGCACGTCGGCGCACGCCGCGGCGCTTTTCCACCGGCAGGCTGGCGGGCCAGTCATCCGGAATCATCAACTCGGCGGGGTTCAGGCGTTCCACCTCGGCCAGCAGGGTTTCCCAACCGCTGAACTCCTGCACGCTGAAACGGCCGCTGGTGATGTCCAGCACCGACAGCCCAAACAGTTTTTCGTCGCCCACCACGGCGGCCAGCAGATTGTCGCGATGCTCGTCGAGCAGGGCTTCATCGCTGACGGTACCCGGCGTGATGATGCGCACCACCTGACGCTCGACCGGGCCCTTGCTGGTCGCGGGGTCGCCGATTTGCTCACAGATCACCACCGACTCGCCGAGCTTGACCAGCCGGCTCAGGTAGCCTTCAGCGGAGTGGAACGGAATCCCGGCCATGGGAATCGCGTTGCCGCCGGATTGGCCACGGGCGGTCAGCGTGATGTCCAGCAGTTTTGCGGCTTTCTTGGCGTCTTCGTAGAAGAGTTCGTAGAAGTCGCCCATGCGGTAGAACATCAATTGGTCCGGATGCTCGCGCTTGAGCTTCCAGTATTGCTGCATCATCGGGGTGTGGTGGGACAGATCTTGTGACGACATATAGCTCGATACTTGAAAATGGATGCAGAAATGGCGGTCGCTGTCTGTACTTGCTCGGGCGCTGGCGCGGCCATCGGCTGACAACCCTGGTTGTGCCGGCTGAAACAAACCGGCAAGGTTAGCACGGGCGGCCGCCGTATCGATGCGGCAACTTCCCGGATGAATTCCCTTGGTTCCGATGACTGGTGGCAGAAGCCACGGATTGGATCAACCGATGAGCTGCTGCTGAAAGCACCAGTACGAAGCATGCCAATTGACGCTGCGCCTTGGGACTGGATACGGGCGATGCGTGCAGGCCCGGCTGTGTGATGACGGCCGGCAAGGCCTGTTAAGGTACGCGTTTTCGATTTGCCGTATCCGGAGCTCTTCATGTTGCCCTCGACCGACCTGGCTGCGCGCCTGGGCACTGCGCTGCAAGCGCAGTCTGCACAGGTAACCACGGCCGAATCCTGCACCGGCGGAGGGATCGCCGAAGCCATTACCCGCATTGCCGGCAGCTCGGCCTGGTTCGAGGCGGGCTTCGTGACCTATTCCAATGCGCAGAAAACCCGTCAACTAGGGGTGCCCACCGATCTGTTCAGTCAGGTTGGCGCCGTCAGTCGCGAAGTGGTCGAGGCAATGGCAGTTGGCGCGCAGCGTGCCAGCGGGGCACGTTATGGTGTTGCCGTCAGCGGTATCGCCGGGCCGGGTGGCGGTTCGCCGGAGAAGCCGGTTGGTACCGTGTGGCTGGCCTGGGCGGCCGGTGAACGGGTCGTTGCCCAGCGCTTTCAGTTCGACGGTGATCGGCAGGCCGTACGTGAGCAGAGCGTGGAGGCCGCGCTCGTCGGATTGATCCGGCTGGCAGCAGGAGAAAATCCATTTCAGGGCTAGGCGCTTTATTTTGCCTATGCTCTAATACTGTCTACTTATACAGTTGTCGTGGCCTCTGGCCCTCTTGATCAAGTGAGGATTGTAATGGACGAGAACAAGAAGCGCGCCTTGGCTGCCGCCTTGGGCCAGATCGAAAAGCAGTTCGGTAAAGGCGCGGTCATGCGCATGGGCGATCATGATCGCCAGGCGATTCCCTCCATCTCCACTGGCTCGCTGGGCCTGGATATCGCGCTGGGCATCGGTGGTCTGCCAAAAGGCCGGATCGTCGAGATCTATGGTCCTGAGTCCTCGGGTAAGACCACCATGACGTTGTCGGTGATTGCCGAGGCGCAGAAGGCAGGCGCCACCTGTGCCTTCGTCGATGCCGAGCATGCGCTGGATCCCGATTATGCCGGCAAGCTCGGCGTCAACGTTGACGACCTGCTGGTTTCACAGCCGGATACCGGCGAGCAGGCACTGGAAATCACCGACATGCTGGTGCGTTCCAACGCGGTTGACGTGATTATCGTCGACTCTGTGGCCGCACTGGTGCCCAAAGCGGAAATTGAAGGTGAGATGGGTGATACCCACGTAGGTCTGCAGGCGCGTCTGATGTCGCAGGCGCTGCGCAAGATCACCGGTAACATCAAGAACGCCAATTGCCTGGTGATCTTTATCAACCAGATCCGCATGAAAATCGGCGTGATGTTCGGTAGCCCGGAAACGACTACCGGCGGTAACGCGCTGAAGTTCTACGCCTCGGTCCGCTTCGACATCCGCCGCACCGGCGCGATCAAGAACCGCTACGAGGTCG
>DPSI01000342.1 GCA_003527165.1 Pseudomonas sp. | reverse complement strand
ACCCGAGTTCTTTTGCCAGTGCTGGCGAAAGTAATCCCAGAAAGTGTAGATCCGCTCGTCGGGGTATCTGGCGCGTAGGGCATCGGTCCAACCCTGGTCCAGAAGGCGCCGATAGCACGCGCGGCTTTCCGGTTGTAGCAGCGCATCCTTGGTCCAGGAACGCGGGTTGTAGATATCCTCGTCGGTGGGCACCACGTTGTAATCACCCGCCAGCACCACCGGATGGCCGTTGTTGAACAGCCCCGCCGCACGCTCGATCAAGCGCTCGAACCAGGCCAGTTTGTAGTCGAATTTCGGCCCTGGCTGTGGATTGCCGTTGGGCAGGTAGAGGCAGGCGACGATGATGCCGTGCGCCGCTGCTTCCAGATAGCGGCTGTGGCTGTCGTCCGGATCACCGGGCAGGCCGCGACGGATCTCCAGCGGATCGTCACCGCGCGAAAGAATCGCCACGCCATTCCAGGACTTCTGCCCGTGCCAGATCGCCCCGTAGCCGGCGGCACGGATGTCGTCGATGGGAAAATCCGCATCCTGGGCCTTGAGTTCCTGCAGACAGACCACGTCCGGTTGTTCACGCTCAAGCCAGTCAAGCAGATTGGTCCGGCGCGCGCGGATGCCGTTGATATTGAAGGTGGCGATCTTCAGAGAGTCCACGGAATACCTCGTGACGGAACGCTGCGTTAGCGGTAGCCGCGGCAGGTCGATGTGCGCCGCGACATCCACTCTACGACCAGCAGCCGACCGGCGAGGTTCGGCTCAGCGGGTTTCCCAATAGCCGGGCGCGTTGTAGATCGCTTTCAGGTAATCGATGAAGAACCGCACCTTGGCCGGCAGATAGCGCTGCTGCGGATACACCGCCTGGATGTCGTAGGCCGGCAGTGCGTACTCATCGAGCACCGTAACCAGCTCGCCGCGCTTGAGTTCGGCCTGAATCTCCCAGGTCGAGCGCCAACCGATGCCGATGCCCTGTTTGACCCAATCGAACAGCAACTCGCCGTCGTTACAGTCGAGGTTGCCCGAAACACGCACCGCCACTTGCTTGCCATCGCGCAGAAAGGTCCAGCCGCGCTGCTGCCCACCCTGCAGGTTGAACGCCAGACAGTTATGCCGCGTCAGGTCTTCCAGGGCGCGCGGCACACCCTGTCGCTCGAAATACTCCGGCGCGCCGCAGACCACGCGACGATTGGGGAACAGCTTGATGGCGACGTAGTTGGGGTCGGTCACCTCACCGATGCGAATGCCCATGTCGTAACCATGTCGCACCAGGTCGACCACGCTGTCGGTGAAGTTGAACGACAGTTGCAGGTCCGGGTAGCGCGCCTGGAACGCCGGCGCGTGGGGGCCGATATGCCGACGGCCGAACGCCACAGGCGCCGACACCACCAGATGCCCGCGCACCGAGGTACGGTCGTGGCTGATGCTGGCGTCCGCTTCGTCGAAATCCTTGAGCAGCCCGCGTGCGCGTTCCAGGTACTGCTCGCCCAGATCGGTCAGCGCCAACCCGCGTGTCGAGCGGTGCATCAACTTGACACCCAGGTGCCGCTCCAGCGCATCGAGCCGGCGGCCCATCACCACCGGGGTGACGCCTTCCTTGAGCGCCGCGGCGGCGAAGCTGCCATTTTCAGCGACCAGAACGAAGCTGTGCAATGTCGTATAGCGATCCATTCGATACTCCTGATATCGACAGAACTGAAGTTTCGGCCAATTCCGCCTCAGGTTCCAGCGCTGCATGCTTGGGCCACGTATAAAAACTATCGAGTACACGTAGGAGGAACGATCCATGGCCCGAATGAGAGCAATCGATGCCGCCGTCGCGGTGTTGCGCAAGGAAGGCATCGAAACCGCCTTCGGCATCCCCGGTGCCGCGATCAACCCGCTGTATTCCGCCCTGCGCGCCGACGGCAGCATCCGCCACATCCTCGCCCGCCACGTCGAAGGCGCCTCGCATATGGCCGAGGGTTACACCCGCACCAAGGCCGGCAACATCGGCGTGTGCATCGGCACCTCCGGCCCGGCCGGCACCGACATGATCACCGGCCTCTACTCCGCCTGGGCCGATTCTATCCCGATTCTCTGCATCACCGGCCAGGCGCCGCGCGCCCGTCTGTACAAGGAAGACTTCCAGGCCGTGGACATCGAATCCATCGCCAAGCCGGTCACCAAGTGGGCCGTCACCGTGCGCGAGCCGGCGCTGGTGCCGCGCGTGTTCCAACAGGCCTTCCACGTGATGCGTTCGGGTCGCCCCGGTCCGGTACTGATCGACCTGCCGTTCGACGTGCAGATGGCCGAAATCGAATTCGACGTCGACACCTACGAGCCGCCCTCTGTCTACAAGCCGGCAGCCAGCCGCAAGCAGATCGAGAAAGCCATCGACATGCTCTGCGCCGCCGAGCGTCCGCTGATCGTCGCCGGTGGCGGTATCTACAACGCCGGTGCCGAAGAATTGCTGGTGGAGTTTGCCGAGACTGTTGGCGTACCGGTGATCCCGACCCTGATGGGCTGGGGCTCGATTCCCGATGATCACCCGCTGATGGCCGGTATGTGCGGCTTGCAGACCAGCCATCGCTACGGCAACGCCAACATGCTGGCCTCGGACTTCGTGCTCGGCATCGGCAACCGCTGGGCCAACCGCCACACCGGTTCGGTCGACGTCTACACCAAGGACCGCACCTTCGTGCACGTGGATATCGAACCGACGCAGATCGGGCGGGTGTTCTCGCCGGACTTCGGCATCACCTCGGACGCGGGCGCCGCACTGGAGCTGTTCGTCGAAGTCGCCAAGGAGCGCAAGGCCGCGGGCAAGCTGCCGGATCGCACCCCATGGGCTGCCGACTGCCAGGAGCGCAAACGCACCCTGCTGCGCAAGACGCATTTCGACAGCGTGCCGATGAAGCCGCAGCGCGTGTATCAGTGCATGAACAACGCCTTTGGCAAGGACGCCTGCTACGTCAGCACCATCGGTCTGTCGCAGATCGCCGCCGCGCAGTTCCTGCACGTTTACAAGCCGCGCCACTGGATCAATTGCGGCCAGGCCGGCCCGCTCGGCTGGACCATTCCGGCAGCGCTCGGCGTGGTCGCGGCCGACCCGCAACGCAAAGTGGTGGCGCTCTCGGGCGACTACGACTTCCAGTTCATGATCGAGGAGCTGGCGGTGGGTGCGCAGTTCAAGCTGCCCTACATCCACATTCTGGTGAACAACGCGTACCTCGGCCTGATCCGCCAGGCGCAGCGCGGTTTCGAGATGGATTACTGCGTGCAGCTGGGCTTCGAGAACATCAATGCCGACCAGAGCGGCATGGAAGGCTACGGCGTCGATCACGTTGCCGTGGTCGAGGGCCTGGGCTGCAAGGCGATCCGCGTGTTCCGCCAGGAAGACCTGCGCCCGGCGATCGAACAGGCCCAGGCCTGGATGGCCGAGCACCAGGTGCCGGTGGTGATTGAGGTGATTCTCGAACGCGTCACCAACATCGCCATGGGCACCGAGATCGACGCCATCAACGAATTCGAGGCGCTGGCTGAAGGCCGAGAGGATGCACCGACCGCGGTCGGGCTGCTGGATTGATTCAACCGTAACCAAACGCGTGGATGTCGCGAAGCACATCCACAACGCACATCCGGGCGGGATTGGAAGCGTCACGAGCGAAGGCGAGGCAAGGCGGAAACGGACGAGAAAGCGGAGTTTACGCATGTAAATGAGCATTTCGAGTTCGATTCCAACGCAGCATCGCCGAGCGCAGTAGCTTCCAACCCGTTCGGGGATTGTCCCTACAGACAAGGAGATGTACCCATGCCCCGTTTTGCCGCCAACCTGTCCATGCTCTTCACCGAGATGGACTTTCTCGACCGATTCGCCGCCGCTGCCGAAGCCGGTTTCCGTGGTGTCGAGTACCTGTTCCCCTATGACTACCCGGCCGAGGAAATCAAGGCACGCCTGGATGCCAATGGCCTGACTCAGGTGCTGTTCAACCTGCCGGCCGGTGACTGGGCCAAAGGCGATCGCGGCGTCGCCTGCGATCCTGAGCGGGTGGAGGAATTCCGCGCCGGTGTCGACCAGGCCATTGCCTACGCCAAGGTGCTGGGTAATACGCAGATCAACTGTCTTGCCGGCATCGCACCAAAGGGCGCGGACCTCGGCAAGCTGGAAATGACCTTGATCGAGAATCTGCGCTACGCGGCGCAGAAGCTCGAAGCCGCCGGCATCCGACTGGTCATGGAAATGATCAACACCCGCGACATCCCACGCTTCTTCCTCAACAACACCTCGCAGGCACTAGAAATCCGCGACAAGGTCGGCAGCACCAACCTCTTCCTGCAGTACGACATCTACCACATGCAGATCATGGAAGGTGACCTGGCGCGGACCATCGAAACCAACCTGGCGGCGATCAATCACGTGCAGCTTGCCGACAATCCCGGCCGTAACGAACCGGGCACCGGTGAGATCAACTATCGCTTCCTGTTCGAGCACCTGGACCGCATCGGCTACCAGGGCTGGGTCGGTTGCGAGTACAAGCCGGCGACCACCACTGCTGCCGGCCTCGGCTAGCTGGCTCCTTACCAGAACAGCGTGCACAACGCGATCTGAACTGACGCGACCCCAGACTGAATTTGAAGGAGAACACTCATGGCTAAAATCGGATTCATCGGCACCGGCATCATGGGCCTGCCCATGGCTCAGAACCTGCAGAAAGCCGGTCACAGCATCTTTCTTTCCGAGCACCACGATCAGGCACCGGCCGTTCTGGTAGAAGGCGGCGCCGTCGCCCTGGCCAACCCCAAGGAAGTGGCCCAGGAAGCCGAGTTCATCATCATCATGGTGCCGGACACCCCGCAGGTCGAAGACGTGTTGTTCCGCGAGAACGGCATTGCCGAGGGCGTCGGCCCCAACAAACTGGTGATCGACATGAGCTCGATCTCCCCGAGCGCCACCAAGCAATTCGCCGAGAAAATCAACGCCACCGGCGGCCATTACCTCGATGCGCCGGTGTCCGGTGGCGAAGTCGGCGCCAACCATAACCCCTGC
>DPSI01000486.1 GCA_003527165.1 Pseudomonas sp. | reverse complement strand
ACCAGATCATGGACCTGGTGGAAACCAAGGCCCGCGAAGGCAAGCTCGAAGCTGTCGGTGGACCGGAAGAGGCGGTCGATCGCCGCAGTGCCGATGTCATTGATCTCACCGAATTGCTCAAGCGCAGCCTGGCGGGCAAAACGCCCAAGAAAGCCGCCGCGCCGGCTGAAGAAGAGGTTGATGAGGAAGAGGAAACCAACGAAGAAGAGGCGGCGCCGCGCAAACGCACGGCCAGCAAAAGCACCGCCAGCAAGACCAAAGCACCCACCAAGTCAACGGCAAGCAAATCCTCCGGGAGCAAAGCCTCGACTGCGCGCAAAAGTGCAGCCAGCAAGCCCAGCAGCAAGAAAGCCAGCTGACCTCGCGAGGTGGCCCGCATGTCCGCAAAGCCCGGCAAGAGCAGCCGCCCCGATGTGGGCGGCATCGGCATCAGCAACCCTCAGCGGGTGATCGATGCACAGAGCGGCGCTACCAAATTGCAGCTGGCCCAGTACTACTTGGCGGTGGGCGATTGGCTGACGCCGCATCTGGCCAACCGGCCGCTGTCCATCGTTCGTGCACCCGACGGGGTGGACGGAGAGAGTTTCTTCCAGCGGCACTGCGGACGGCTGAAAATGCCGCACATGCGTGTCCTGGACAAATCCCTAGACCCCGAACATGCGCGCCTTATCCAGGCCGACAGCGTCACCGCCGTGGTCGAGGCGGTGCAGATGGGTACCATCGAACTTCATACCTGGAATGCCCGCAGCGACCGTATCGATCGACCGGACCGTATCATCTTCGACCTCGACCCGGATCCCGCATAGCCGTGGTCGAGCATGATCGAAGCGACCGGCATGACGCTGGATTTGCTGGGTGAGCTGGGCCTCAAGGCATTCCTCAAAACCAGTGGCGGTCGTGGCATGCACGTCGTGGTGCCGGTTGATCGCCGCCAGAGCTGGGACTGCATCAATGAATTCGCACGTGGCGTAACGGGGCGCCTCGCTGCCGAGGCGCCCGAACGCATCGTCGCGAAGATGGGACCGAAGAATCGCGTCGGCAAGATCTTCGTCGACTACCTGCGTAATCAGCGCGGCGCCAGCACCGTGGCGGCCTATTCAGTGCGCGCACGGCCCGGGTTGCCGGTTTCGGTACCCATCAGCCGCAACGAGCTGGAGCAGATTGCCGGTGCGGATCAGTGGAACATTCAAAACCTGCATGAGCGGTTGCAGAAGCAGCCTGACGATCCCTGGTCCGATTACGCGTCGACGCGCCAGACAATCTCAGCGCGTTTGCGCAAATTGCTCAATGCCAGCAGTTGATACGACAGGTGGCCTTCCCATTGCTGAAACTCCAGCTAGCCTTGAACTAGCGTAGCGAGTTTGCGCCGAACCCTCGATCGATCGGCAGGAACCATTCCAGAGCGGCTGCAGTCGATGGACCAGTGGGTTAGAACATAAAAAGTAAAAGGAGATACCGATGACCGTGCGAGTATCCCGGCGACAGTTCCTCAAGTTCGGTGCGGCAGGTGTAGGCGCATCGAGCATGGCCATGATGGGGTTTGCGCCTGATGAAGCCGTTGCGTCGATTCGTCATTTCAAACTGACCGGCGCCAAGATAGCCCGCAACATCTGTACCTACTGCTCGGTAGGTTGCGGCATGTTGCTTTATTCGCGTGGTGATGGTGCCGCCAACGTGGTCGATGACATCTACCACGTCGAGGGCGATCCGGATCATCCGGTCAGTCGCGGTTCGCTCTGCCCACGCGGAGCGGGTGTGCTCGACTTCATCAAGAGCGAGTCGCGGGTCAAATACCCGGAAGTGCGCGAGCCGTTCACCAACGAATGGAAGCGCATCAGTTGGGACGAGGCCTTCACGCGCATCGCCCGGCACATGAAGGATGATCGCGACAAGAATTTCGAGACTCATGACGAGCAGGGGCGGCTCGTCAACCGCTGGTTGACGACCTCGATGGTGGCGGCTTCGGCCTGCACCAACGAGACGGCCAACATTACGCAGAAGATCACCCGAGCGCTCGGCATCCTGCAAATGGACAACCAGGCGCGCGTTTGACACGGACCAACGGTGGCAGGTCTTGCCCCAACATTTGGTCGCGGTGCCATGACGAATCACTGGGTCGACATTGCCAACGCCAATGTCATCCTGTCGATGGGCGGCAATTCGGCTGAAGCGCATCCCGTGGGCTTC
The DNA here is from genome assembly GCA_003527165.1 of Pseudomonas sp. GTDB lineage: Bacteria > Pseudomonadota > Gammaproteobacteria > Pseudomonadales > Pseudomonadaceae > Stutzerimonas. The sequence goes on along the minus strand of DPSI01000486.1, from coordinate 6,309 downwards.
CGCTGGGTCATGCACGCCAAGCAACGCAGCGATGCGATCCTGATTTCCATCGATCCGCGCTTCAACCGCACCACGGCGGTGGCGGATTATCACGCTTGGCTCCGTACCGGCACGGACATTGTGTTCCTTGGCGGTTTCATCAACTACCTGATCGAGTCAGACCGTTACGCTCACGAGTACGTCCGCGAATACACTGATGCCAGCCTGATCGTCGCCGAAGGCTTCGGTTTCGATGAAGGGCTGTTCACTGGTTATAACGAACAGGACCGAACCTACGACCGCGAGACCTGGAATTTCGAACTCGACGAGCGCGGCTTCGCACGCTCCGATCCGAGTCTCGAGCACCCGCGCTGCGTGTTCCAACTGATGCGCGAGCACTACAGCCGTTACACGATCGAGCAGGTCGAGAATGTCTGTGGAATGCCTCGGGATAAGGTGCAGGAAATCTGGGACCTCATGGCGCAGACTTCGGCGCCGGACAAGACCATGACCATCCTCTACGCGCTGGGATGGACGCAGCACACCATCGGTTCACAGATGATCCGTTGCGGTGCGATGGTGCAGCTCCTGCTCGGCAATATGGGCATGCCCGGTGGCGGCGTGAACGCGTTGCGTGGGCACTCCAATATTCAGGGCCTGACGGACATCGGTCTGCTTTCCAACCTGTTGCCCGGCTACCTGAACCTGCCGTCGGTGAACCTGCAGACCTATGCCGATTACATGAGGACGCGGATCAAGCAGCCGCTGGTGGAAGGCGAGGTCTCTTACTGGAAGTTCTATGAACGGTTCTTCGTCAGCCTGATGAAGGACTGGTACGGCGATGTAGCGACGGCCGAGAACGACTGGTGCTACGACTGGCTGCCGAAGCTGTCTGTGCCGATTTACGATGTGCTCTACGCCATCAACGACATGACCCTGGGCAAGATGACCGGAGCCTTTTGCCAGGGTTTCAATATCCTGGCGGCGTTCCCGAACAAGGCCAAGGTCATGGATGGGCTATCAAAGCTCAAATTCTTGGTGCTGATGGACCCGCTGAAGGTGGAAACCGGCGAATTCTGGAAGAATTTCAGCGAATACCACGACGTCGATCCGTCGCAGATCGGTACCGAAGTCTTCCGCCTGCCCACCACTTGCTTCGCCGAGGACGACGGCTCCATTACCAACAGCTCGCGCTGGCTTCAGTGGCATGAGAAAGCGGCGCCGGGGCCTGGTGAATCAATGACCGACACCGAGATTCTCGGCGAGGTCATGTTACGGATAAAACACCTGTATCAAGAGGAGGGTGGCGCGTTCCCCGATCCGATTCTGAATCTCTCCTGGAATTACAAGGATCCAAGGTTCCCCAGGGCGGCGGAGCTGGCTCAGGAATACAACGGCAGGGCGCTGGTAGATCTGACCGACGAAGCGGGCAATATCGTCCGTCGCAAGGGCGAACTGTTGAAAGACTTCAGTGAGCTTCGCGACGACGGGTCGACCGCTTGCGGTTGCTGGATCTACTCCGGTGCCTGGACCGAAGAAGGCAACATGATGGCCAGGCGCGACAACTCAGACCCCTACAACACCGGTAATACGCTGGGTTGGGCCTGGGCCTGGCCGATGAACCGGCGCCTACTCTACAACCGCGCCTCGGCGCGGCCCGATGGCACCCCATGGGCGCCCAACAAGGCATTCGTCTGGTGGGATGGCGAGCGCTGGACGGGTGCGGACGTTCCGGACTTTCCACTGACATCGCCGCCGTCGCAGGGGGTGGGGCCGTTCATCGTCACCCAGACCGGGGCCGGGCATCTCTTCGCCTCGGAATGGTTGAACGAAGGGCCGTTCCCGGAACACTACGAACCGATGGAAACGCCCATCGACCGTAACCCGATGAACCCGAACAATCCGTTGGCGCTGAACAATCCGATCGCACGTGTCTTCGAACAGGATCGGGATTCGTTCGGCTCCAACAAGGACTTCCCTTATGCGGCCACGACGTATCGCCTGACCGAACATTTCCATTACTGGACGACGCATGCGCGGCTCAATGCGATCGCGCAGCCGGAGAAGTTCATCGAGATGAGCGCCGTGCTTGCCGAAGAGCTGGGTATCGCTGCGGGCGATCGGGTACGGGTGACCTCCAAGCGGGGCTTTATCACCGCAGTCGCGGTGGTAACCAAGCGGCTGGTTCCGCTGCAGATCGATGGCCGTACCGTGCACCAGATCGGTATCCCCATCCATTGGGGCTTCAAGGGTGTGGCGAAGAAGGCGCACCTCACCAACACCCTTACCCCATTCGTGGGTGACGGAAACACACAGACACCGGAATTCAAGTCGTTTCTGGTGAATGTGGAGAAGATTGGAGGAGCCGTCTGATGCGTGGTGACCAGATCAATCTGCAAAACATCATCGCCCGTTCGGCGACCACCACGCCCTCACCGCAGGTGCGGCACGGGGGTGTGGATAAGGTCACGAAACTGATCGACGTGTCGGTCTGCATCGGCTGCAAGGCTTGCCAGGTCGCCTGTTCGGAGTGGAACGATCTACGCGATGAAGTCGGCGAATGCGACGGGACCTACAACAATCCCCAGGACCTGACGCCGGAATCCTTCGAAGTCATGCGCTTCAGCGAATATGAGGACGAGCAGGGCAACCTCGAATGGCTGATCCGTAAGGACAATTGCATGCACTGCGCCGAGCCGGGTTGCCTAAAGGCCTGTCCGTCCCCGGGCGCCATCGTGCAGTACGCCAACGGCATTGTCGATTTCAATTCCGAGCACTGCATCGGTTGCGGTTATTGCGTGGCGGGATGTCCCTTCGACATTCCGCGCATCTCGAAAAAGGATAACAAGGCCTACAAGTGCACGTTGTGTTCCGACCGGGTCTACCACGGGCTGGAGCCCGCCTGCGTGAAGAGCTGCCCGACCTCGGCCATCATGTTCGGCACCAAGGACGACATGCTCGACTACGGTGCCCATCGGGTCGAGCATCTGAAGGGACGGGGCTACGAGAACGCTGGCATCTACGATCCACCGGGCGTTGGCGGCACGCACGTAGTGTATGTGCTGCAGCACGCGGATAAGCCGGAGATCTACAGCGGTCTGCCCAAAGACCCGCATATCAGTCCGACGGTGGAGCTGTGGAAAGGCGTGACCAAACCGATCATGTCCGTGGCGCTGGGCGTGTCGGTGCTGGCCGGGTTCTTCCACTACGTGATGAAGGGACCGAAGGAAGAGCCTGAAGACGATCCGGATCCCGAGTTGGCTGCGGCTGATCGGGAGCTTGATCGCCGTGGGGAGGACCACTTATGAGCCATTCCAACGTCAAGCACGGCATCCTCCGCTACGGCTGGTGGACGCGGGTCAATCACTGGCTCATCGCGATCGCCTTCGTGCTGCTTACGCTGAGCGGCCTCGCGCTGTTCTACCCGGCCTTCTTCGGGCTTACCACGTTGTTTGGTGGTCCGGAGCCGACGCGAATCGTGCACCCCTATATCGGGGTGTTCATGTCGTTGTTCTTCATCATCCAGGCGGTACGCTTCTTCGGCGATAACCTGATCCGACGACACGACGTGCAATGGGCCAGGCAGATCCGCGATGTACTGAGCAACCGCGACGAGCGCTTGCCCCCGGTGGGCAAGAACAACGCCGGGCAGAAACTGGTCTACTGGATCTTCCTCGCCACCGTGCCAGTACTGCTGATTACCGGGATAGTGCTTTGGCGCCCGTGGATTGCCGATGACATGCCGATCTGGGCCCTGCGCTGGGCGGTGATGATCCATGCGATTGCAGCCTTCATCGCGATCATCACCCTGGTCATTCATATCTACTCGGCCATCTGGGTCAAAGGCTCGGTGCGGGCCATGACGCAGGGCCGTGTCAGCCACGCCTGGGCACGGCACCATCACGGGTTGTGGTACGAGGACATCATGCGCAACAAAAAATCCGATACCGAAAGCGCCGCGCCAAACAGCGAAGTTCAGGATCGTCGCCGATGAAAGGAGAAGCAGTGAAGCATTCGTATGGAAGCGCACCTTCCGGAATCATGGAGGCACCTCATGTGGTGTTGCCGGATGCCAAGGTCTTCAGTAAACGGGCGACCCGGCTGCGGGAGCTTGTTATGCAAGTGCCCTCGTTGGACGAGTTCCTTGCTTTCATGGCGCGCCTGGTACAGGCCCAGCATCAGGTTTTGACCGAGCGCGAGCCGGCTTGGCGGCCGGCCCCAGATGCGTTCGATCAGGCGCTGAAACATGGCATGCCGCCGCTGGGTTTCCAGGCGCTACGGCGAGACGTGCACTGGCAGCAGGACCTGCTTGCCATTCTCGATGCCGTGGAGCTGCACGTGGGCGAGCGTCAACGGCCGTTGCTCGCCGCGCTGCGCGAGATGTCCGCCGACGAGCTCGATGGACTGGCGGATGACATATTCGAGATGCGCCCTGGCGACGCGAAGACTCGTGCCTTGCTGCCGTTGGTAGCCACGGCATTGCAGGTGACCTGGATGCGCCTGGCCATCGGCCTGCCCAGCGTGCCGGCGCGCCCCACCGGGGAGGCACGGGCGCTTTGCCCCTGTTGCGGGGCTGCTCCCGTGGCCAGCGTTGTACACAACGAGCGCCATCGCAGTGGTGTGCGCTATCTACACTGTTCCCTCTGTGCGACCGAATGGCATCTGGAACGCATCAAATGCAGTGTCTGCGACAGCGGCGGCAAGCTGCTCTATTTGAGCCTCGATGATGATCAGGGCAAGCCGTTCCTGCCGGTCCAGGCGGAAGCCTGTAACGAGTGCCATAGCTATCTGAAGATCATGCAGCGCGAACTTCACGGACGCGCCGATCCGGTGGCCGACGACCTTGCCAGCCTGGCGCTGGACTTGCTGCTGGCCGAGCAGGACGAGTACGCGCGAAGTGGCTACAACCCCTTACTGATCGCTGGAGACTAGCCACTCAGGTGGGCTCGGGCTCCTCGTCGGCTACCGCCTGGCCTCCATATGGCGTGCCGGGCTTGTAGTCGTCGAGATCGTCCGGGCAGGGTACCTGGGGCAGATCACCCGGCTTGTCGTGCATGACCGGATCGGGTTGGGGCACATCGGGGCGGGCATGCGGAGTCATGGCGGTCTCCATCAGTCGGAACATTCATGATCAGGAATAGCTCATGGCGGGCCGGACGCAAGCGCACCGATAGCGTCTTCTGCGTCCGGCTTCCCGCTTGATCACAGGTCCCTTCTTCCTCACCTCAACCTGGTGTCCGACGTCCGTCGTATAGCGGTGCGCAGCTGCACCCTAGCGGTCTGTACTGCTGAACTTTTACAGCCTCCCTTGGTTCGGAAGAACAGAGCCCGTGAAAGCCTGCAGAGCGGTTTTTGACCGGCAAATCCAGCCCGGACGGTTCCGCTCCGTAGCGCTCGGGTTGCCGTATTGCAACGATTTAGGCCAGGAGCCCGTTCGATGAACGATGCACAGCCCCACGCAACGATTCACCCCCGACTGGAACAAGCATTGATGATGCCGCGCATCGCCATCGAGTCGACCGAGCCGGTGCTCGACGGTGGTCGTTTCGCTGCCAAAGCCATCATCGGTCACCCCGTGAACGTCACCAGCAAGATCTTCGCCGACGGCCATGACCAGCTTGCCGCCGCGATTTGCTGGCGGACCAAGGAGGAAACCACCTGGCGCCGTGCGCGACTCAAGCTGCTCAGCAACGACAGTTGGGAAGGGCATTTCACCCCGACGCAGGTCGCGGGACACGAATTCATGATCGAAGCCTGGTGGGACGTGTACGAGACCTACCGTTACGAGCTGTCGAAAAAACATGCCGCCGGTGTGCCGGTTCATTTGGAGTTGGAAGAGGGCCGTCTGTTATTGGAGCGGGCGAGCGGCCGTGCCCAGGGCGAAACCAAAGCCATCATTGAAGACCTGTTGCACCGCCTGAGTACGGCGCATCTGGACGACGAACGCGTTTCGGTGATGCTCGCCGACGAGACCGCCGCTGCCATGGCCGATGCCGACCCACGTGAGCATTGCAGTCAGAGCCCGGTGTTCCCCCTCGAGGTCGAACGACCGCTGGCGCAGTTCGCCAGTTGGTATGAATTGTTTCCACGCTCGGAAACCGACGATCCGAATCGCCACGGCACCTTCCGCGATGTGCACAAACGGTTGCCATCGATTCGCGACATGGGCTTCGACGTGCTCTATTTCACGCCTATCCACCCCATCGGGCGGCAGCACCGCAAAGGCCGAAACAATACGCTGGAGGCCGGCCCCAACGATCCGGGCAGCCCTTATGCCATTGGCAGTGAGGAGGGCGGTCACGAGGCCGTGCATCCGCAACTGGGTACGCT
>DPSI01000511.1:701-3116 GCA_003527165.1 Pseudomonas sp. | reverse complement strand
GTTGGTCTGCGGCTTTAGAATAGCATCACCTGTCTGTCAGAGACTTCTTTCAGAGCGTACTGAGGTCGACGCTGACATGCGCCGCGACCACTTTCCAACCATCGGAAAAGCGCACCCAGGTCTGCATCTGTCGACCAGTCCGATTAGTTTCACCGTCGCTGAACTCGGTACTGACGGTGGCATGATCTTCATCAAAGGTAGAGATCACCGTGTTGCGCAATTGCCGGCCTGACCCTACCGGGCTGCAGACCCGCCGGTACGCGGCAATGTCCCGCGCGCCATAGAGGTTCTCGGCGACACCGTAACGCACGGTATGCTGGCTATTCCAGAAGTAGTCATCCAGCACCTCCAACTCGTTCACCAACAGGGCACGTTCGTAATCCTCGAAAGCCAGGCGCACGGCCTCGACCACATGGGGCAGATTGATCAGTGGGTCTTTGTTCACCTTGGTTCCTCGTTCATTGCTGCGTGCAGCGCCGCCAGTGTGGCAGTGCGCCCGACGATTCCACCCTGGGCGACAATCATCTCCAGGGTCGCCTGTTTGTAAGCCGGGAAATAGCTCTCGGTGGCCTCTTCGATCAGCAGGCAGCGGTAGCCCCGGTCGTTCGCCTCGCGCATGCTGGTTTGCACGCAGACCTCGGTAGTGACACCGGCGAAAATCAGATACTCGATGCCTTGCGCAAGCAGCCTGTCCTCCAGGCCGGTGGCGTAAAACATGCCCTTGCCGGGTTTGTCGATCACCCATTCTCCGGCCATCGGCGCCAGTGGCGCGATGATCTGATTGCCCGGTTCACCGCGCACCAGGATGCGTCCCATGGGGCCCGGGTCGCCGATACGCAAGCCCGCGGCTCCGCCCTCCCGTTTGGCGGCTGGACAGTCGGTCAGATCCGGCTGGTGTGACTCGCGGGTGTGGATGACCAGCATGTGCCGCTCACGGGCCAGGGCGAGCAATGACGCCACGGCTGGAATGGCGGTCTGCAGCAGGCTGACGTCATTGCCCAGCGCGGCGCCAAAGCCCCCGGGTTCGAGAAAATCGCGCTGCATGTCGATGACCACCAGCGCGGTGTGCGCCGGATCGAAGCTGAATGCCGACGGCTTTGCCGCCAGGCTGATCATGCCGCACCCGCCGCGTGGTCACCGCCGGCCATGTAGTGGCCGAGGATGGCCCGATCGGCCTGCTCCGCAGGCACCTCGAAATTGATTTCACCCTCATGAATCACCAGGATGCGGTCGGACATTTCCAGCAGCTCGTCCAGATCCTCGCTCAGCAGCAGGACCGCCGCGCCGCGCGCGCGGGCATCACGCAGACGCTGATGAATGATCGCCACGGAGGCGAAATCCAGACCGAATACCGGATTGGAGACCACCAGCGTGCGCACGTCATGGGTCAGTTCCCGGGCCAGTACAGCGCGTTGCACGTTCCCGCCAGACAACGTACCGATGGGCCGCAGCGGGTCGGCCGGGCGTACGTTGAATTGCTCGATCAGTGTCTCGGCCTGGGCCTGGATTGCCCTGCGGTTGATCAGCCAACCCTGGCGGCACAGCGGCGGCTGATCGAAATTGCGCAGCGCCAGGTTGTCCGCCACGCTCATGCCCGCGATGCAGGCATTGCGTAGCGGCTCTTCCGGCAGGCTGAAGACCTTCTCGCGCTGCATTTCCCGTCGACTGGCCTGATAGCGGACACCGTTGATGCGAATCTCGCCACCGGCCGGCTGCCGCTGCCCGAGCAACGCCTCGGTCAGCTCGCGCTGGCCATTGCCGGAGATGCCGGCGATACCGACGATTTCGCCGGGGCGCACGCTAAGCGACAGACCACTGACTGCCAGCGTGCCCTTGTCATTGGCCACGCTCAGTTCGAGTACTTCAAGCCGCGCAGCAACGTCATGGTTGACCGGCTGCTGAATGACCGGCTCGGCGGCCGATTCGGCGGCGCCCATCATCCAGGCCGCCAGTTCCTCCTGCGAGGTGGCGCTGACCTGTGTGCTGCCGACCAGGCGCCCCTTGCGCAGTACGCTGACATCGTCAGCGAAGCGCGACACCTCGCCGAACTTGTGCGTAATCATCAACACTGAAATGTCGCCCCGGTGGGCCATGTCACGCATCAGGCCCAGCACTTCCTCGGCCTCCTGCGGAGTCAGAACCGAAGTGGGTTCGTCGAGAATGATTAGCTGGCGGTCCAAATATAGCTGCTTGAGGATCTCCAGTTTCTGCTTTTCACCGGCCGCCAACGAACTGACCGGGCGATCGATATCCAGCCTGAACGGCATGCGCTGCATGAAGTCGTCGAGTCGCTTGCGCTCCAGCGGCCAGTCGATCCGCCAGTTCGGGTCGCCGCGCGACAGTACCAGGTTCTCCGCCACGCTCAGGCCCGGGGCCACGGTGAAGTGCTGGTAGACCATGCCAATACCCAGCGCA
>DPSI01000511.1:0-611 GCA_003527165.1 Pseudomonas sp. | reverse complement strand
GCGCATGCGAGTCCCTGGGCGTACGGATCTCCCGCTGGCGGTTGTTGACCAGCAGCTCGCCATCGCCCAGCGGACCGTAACCAACGATACCCTTGACCAGCGTGCTCTTGCCCGCCCCATTCTCCCCGAGCAGCGCATGCACAGTCCCGGCGCACACGGTCAGGGACACATCGGCCAGCGCCTGGAAGTTGCCGAAGCGCTTGCTGGCGCCGATGATTTCCAGCTTCACCGCACGCATGCTCAATGCTCGCTCAACAGCGCGACAAGCGACACCGAGTCGGAAACGGCACCGAACACACCGCCCTGCATCTTGACCATGTGCACCGCCGCCAGGTGATTGCTCCGGTCGGTGGCGCCACAACAGTCTTCGAGCAGTAGACACTCGAAGCCGCGATCATTGGCCTCGCGCATGGTCGTGTGCACGCAGACGTCGGTGGTGATGCCGCACAGAATCAGGTTCTCGATACCCCGGGTACGCAGGATCAGCTCCAGGTCCGTGGCGCAGAAAGAGCCCTTGCCGGGCTTGTCGATGATCAACTCGCAGTCCAGAGGCTGCAGTTCGGGAATCAATTACCAGCCCGGCTCGCCGCGCACCAGGCTACGCCCGCAGG
>DPSI01000514.1:10251-10614 GCA_003527165.1 Pseudomonas sp. | reverse complement strand
CAGCGCTGCAGACAAGCCCGCCAGCTCGTCGCGATCGAGCAGCGTTCCGGTGGGGTTGGCCGGCGAAGCGACCAAGGCACCGACGCTGTCCTTGTCCCAGTAACGCTCCACCAGACCGGGCGTCAACTGGTAGCGGACGTCGGCGCCCACCGGGACCAGCTGCGCGGCGCCTTCGATCAAGCGCAGGAAATGCCGATTGCACGGGTAACCGGGATCAGCCAGCAGCCAATGCTTGCCCGGGTCGACCAGCAGGCTGCTGGCAAGCAACAACGCGCCCGATCCGCCGGGAGTAATCAGCACCCGATCGGGGTCAATAGACAGTTGATAGCGCTGAGCGTAGAAATCGGCAATCGCCTCACGCAG